>CAZNNJ010000019.1:0-20266 GCA_964574305.1 uncultured Rhodospirillales bacterium
GGGTGAAAGACATAATCGACCCCAAGACAGACGCCCAGGTCGAGCGCACGCGGGGCCGCCCCCTGCCCTCCGGCCAAGTCACCCTGTTCGGCGCGCTGGTGTTCCTGGGCTTGGAGCTGCTGCTGGGCCTGCTGGTGCTGATCCAGCTCAACACGCTTACTATCGCGCTCGGCGTCGCCTCGCTGGTGCTGGTCGGGGTCTATCCGCTGATGAAACGGCTCACCTGGTGGCCGCAGGCCTTCCTCGGCCTCACCTTCAACTGGGGTGCGATTATGGGCTGGGCCGCGGTCACCGGCCATGTCGGGCTGGGTGCGGCCCTGCTCTATGCCGCCGGCTTCTGCTGGACCCTGGTCTATGACACGATCTATGCCCACCAGGATGTGCGCGACGACGCCACCGCCGGGGTGAAGTCGACCGCGCTTTGGTTCGGCAGGCGCAGCCGCCTGTGGCTTCTGGGTTTCGCTCTCGCAACGCTCGCACTGCTGGGGCTGGCCGGCGACGTCTCAAACCTGGGCCCGGTCTTCCAATACGCGCTGATCCTGGTCGCGGCGCATCTCGCCTGGCTGGTGCTGCTGTGGAAGATCGACGATCCGCGCGACTGCCTGCGGCGTTTCCAGGCCAGCCGCTGGACCGGGCTGCTGGTCGTCCTCGCCCTCGTGCTCGGGCGCATCTTCCAGTGAGCGACAGGCATATAAGCTTCGTGCGGGAAAACACCGTCGCCACCCAGGCGCCGCTGGTGCCGGAGATCACGCTGCATCTGGCGTCGGAGGTGACGCCGCTCTGGCATGCGACCGAGACCTATCTGGAGCAGAACGGCCTGCCGCCGCCCTATTGGGCCTTCGCCTGGCCGGGCGGCCAGACTTTCGCCCGGCTGCTGCTGGACCGGCCGGAGCTGGCGCGCGGGCGCAGGGTGCTCGATTTCGCCTCCGGCTGCGGCATCGCCGCCATCGCCGCGGCCAAGGCCGGCGCGGCCCAGGTGGTCGCGACCGAGATCGACGCCTTCGCCGTGGCCGCGCTCGGCCTCAACGCGGCGCTGAATGATGTCACCTTCGACATCTTCGAGGGCGATATCCTCGCCGACCCGCCGGTGGGATGGGTCCGGGTTCTGGCCGGCGACGTTTGTTACGAGAAGCCGATGGCCGACCGGACGACCGCCTGGCTCGATCTCGCCGTGGCCCGGGGCGCGGAGGTGCTGATCGCCGACCCCGGCCGCGCCTATCTGCCCAGGACCGGCTTGAGCGAGATCGCGCGCCACGACGTGCCGACGCCGCTCGACCTCGAAAATCGCAAGATAATGACCACACTGATATATCGATACGCCCCTTCCCGCTTATAGTGCGCTGATTCCCGCGGCTTCCAGGACACCTCACCCAGCATGACCGCCGACCTGCTCAACCTTCTCGAAGACACGATCCGGCGCGCGATCAAGGGCGGGGCCGACGCCGCCGACGCGCTGGCCTATGACAGCCAGTCGCTCAGCGTCGCCCGCCGGCTCGACAAGCCGGAAAGGCTGGAGCGCTCGGAATCGCGCGACTTGGGCTTGCGGGTCTTCATCGGCAAGCGCCAGGCGATGGTCTCGACCAGCGAGCGCACGCCGGAGGCGCTGGCCGAGCTGGTCGAGCGCGCCGTCGCCATGGCCAGGGTCGTGCCGGAGGACCCGCATTGCGGCCTCGCCGATCCGTCGCAGCTGGCTCATGACTGGGGCGATTACGACCTGGCCGATCCGGCCGAGCCCGCAGTCGACACGCTGATCGCCCATGCGTCCGAGGCGGAGGCCGCCGCCGTTGCGGTCAAGGGCGTGACCAATTCCGAGGGCGCCGAGGCCGGCTGGGGCCGCAGCGACATCGCGCTCGTCGCCTCCAACGGCTTCGCCGCCTCCTATGCCCGCACCAGCCACAGCCTGTCGGTCTCGGTCCTGGCCGGCGAAGGCGCCGGGATGGAGCGCGATTACGATTTCACCTCCGCCGTCCATGCCGGCGACCTCAAGAGCGGCGCGGAGATCGGCCGATCGGCGGGCGAGCGCGCCGTGCGGCGCCTCAATCCCCGCAAGGGCCCGACCGCGACCTTGCCGGTCGTGTTCGATCCGCGCGTCTCCAACGGCTTCGTCAGCAGTCTTGCCGGCGCGATCTCCGGCCCGTCGGTGGCGCGCGGCACCTCGTTCCTGCGCGACAAGATGGGGGCACAGCTGTTCGCACCCGGCATCGAGATCGTCGACGACCCGTTCCTGGTGCGCGGCGTGCGCTCCCGCCCGTTCGACGGCGAGGGCGTGGCACCCAGCCGGCGCGCGGTGATCGAGGATGGGCGGCTCACCACCTGGTTCCTCGACCTGCGCTCGGCCCGGCAGCTGGGCCTCACCACCACCGGCCATGCCGCGCGCGGCACCGGCGGCCCGCCCTCGCCTTCGCCCAGCAACCTGGCGCTGATGCCCGGCGAGCTGACGCCGGAGGAGCTGATCGGCGAGATCGAGACCGGTTTCTACGTCACCGAAATGATGGGTTCTGGCGCGAACGGCGTAACCGGCGACTACAGCCGCGGCGCCGCCGGTTTCTGGATCGAGCAGGGCAAGCTCACCTATCCGGTCAGCGAGATGACGGTCGCCGGCAACCTCAAGGACATGTTCCCGCGCATGACCCCGGCCAGCGATCTCGTCCGCCGCTACGGCATCGATGCCCCCACCTTGCGGATCGACGGCATGACGGTGGCCGGCCTTTAGACTGTCACATTCATTAAACTGTTACATTTCTCAGGGCTTTATCAGGCCTGCCTTGCGATTCAGGCGTAGCCAAGCAGCGAGTCGACTCTGTATATCCCGGGCCGGGATTGGATGCCCGGAGATTAGCGTATGCTGACTGATACCGAGGGTACGAGACACTACCGCACGATCTGGTTGTCGGACATCCATCTGGGCACGAAAGGGTGCCAGGCGGAGTTGCTGCTGGAATTCCTGAAGGAAACCGAATCCGAGCATCTCTTCCTGGTCGGCGATATCGTCGACGGCTGGCGGCTCACCAAGAGCTGGTACTGGCCGCAGGCGCATAACGACGTCGTCCAGAAGGTGCTGCGCAAGGCGCGTAAAGGCACCAAGGTTACCTACATTCCCGGCAATCACGACGAAGGCTTCCGGCAATATTGCGGGATGGATTTCGGCGAGAACATCCTGGTGTCGGACGACTTCATCCACACGACCAAGGACGGGCGGCGGTTCCTGATCACCCACGGCGACAAGTTCGACGCGGTCATGAATTACGCGAAGTGGCTGGCGAAGATCGGCGACTATGCCTACTCGATCGCGATCATGATCAATGTCTGGTTCAACACCATCCGCCGCAAGCTGAACCTGCCCTATTGGTCGCTGTCGGCCTATCTCAAATACAAGGTCAAGAACGCGGTCGAGTTCATCGGCGCCTTCGAGACCGTGCTGGCCGAGGAAGCCCGCCGCCACCATGTCGACGGCGTGATTTGCGGCCATATCCATCATGCCCAGATGCGCTCCATCAACGGCATCGTCTATTGCAACGACGGCGACTGGGTGGAAAGCTGCACCGCGCTGGTCGAGCATGAGAGCGGCGAGCTGGAAATCCTCAAATGGTCGGAGCTGCGTCTGGAGCAGAATCCGGAACGCCAGCGCGCCGCCGCATAACCGCATCAGAGCCCGCCTGCAGTTGAGAATCCTGTTCATCACCGATGCGTGGCACCCCCAGATCAACGGGGTCGTGCGCACCCTGAGCACGACAGGGCGGGAACTCGAGAAGATGGGCCATGCGGTCGGCTTCATCGGGCCCGACCAGTTCAGCACCATGCCGCTCGTCGGCTACAGCGAAATCCAGGTCGCAGTGCGGCCGCGGCGCAAGCTGGAGCGGCTGATCGCCGAATTCGCGCCCCATGCGATCCATATCGCAACCGAGGGGCCGCTAGGCTGGGCCGGACGGGCGATCTGCCGGCGCCGGGGGCTCGCCTTCACCACCTCCTACCACACCTGCTTTCCCGAATACCTGGCCGAGCGCTGGCCGATCCCGAAGTCGCTGTCCTATGCGGTGCTGCGCAATTTCCACAGGACATCGGCTGCGGTGATGGTGGCGACACCGACCATCTCCCGCCTGCTGACCGATCGCGGCTTCGCCAATATCCGGCGCTGGACCCGCGGCGTGGATACCGAGCTGTTCCGGCCGCGGGCCAAGGATTTCCTCGACGCGCCGCGGCCGATTTCGATCTATGTCGGGCGCGTCGCGGTTGAGAAGAATATCGAGGCCTTCCTCAATGCCGACATCCCCGGCACCAAGTTCGTCGTCGGCGGCGGGCCGATGCTGACGTCGCTGACGAAACGCTATCCGGACGTGCGTTTCGTCGGTCCGCGCGAGGGCGAGGAGCTGGCCTCTTACTTCGCGGCGGCGGATGTATTTGTTTTTCCCTCGCGGACCGATACGTTCGGGCTCGTGATGCTGGAGGCGCTGGCCTCCGGCGTGCCGGTTGCCGCCTATCCGGTCTCCGGCCCGCTGGACGTCATCGGCGACAGCGATATCGGGGTGTTGGATGAGGATTTGGGACGCGCCATTCGCCGGGCGCTGGAAATCGACCCGGCCCGCTGCCGCGATTTTGCGCTCAAGCATTCGTGGCAGGCCGCCGCGCACCAGTTTCTGAGCAATGTCCACCCCTGCACCCCAGACAGCCAGGCAGCCTAAGTCTTTCCTGCTCAGCCTGTACGCGACATTGCTGGAAGCCGGCGGCCCGTTGCTGGAACTCTATCTCCGCCGCCGCCTCAAGGCCGGCCGCGAGGATGCGGAGCGCTTCAGCGAACGCCACGGCATCCCGTCCAGGCCCAGGCCGGACGGCTTCCTGATCTGGTTCCATGCCGCCAGCGTGGGCGAGTCGATGTCGATGCTGCGCCTGCTCGACCGGCTGCTGGAGGAACGGCGGAACCTGTCGATCCTGGTCACCACCGGCACGGTGACGTCGGCCGCGATGGTGGCGGAACGGCTCAAGGACCGGGTCATCCATCAATATGTGCCGGTTGACAGGCCGGCATGGGTCCGGCGATTCCTCGATCACTGGCGGCCCGACTGCGCCGTCTGGATCGAATCCGAGATCTGGCCGAACTTGCTGACGGGCATCGCCCAGCGCGGGATTCCCGCCGCTCTGGTCAATGCCCGAATGTCCGAACGCTCGCATGCCCGCTGGTCGATGGCGCCGAACACGATCCGCCGCCTGCTCGGCAGCTTCGAGCTCTGCCTCGCCCAGACCGAGTCGGAGGCTGCGCGGCTGGGCACGCTCGGCGCCGGCGACGTGCGCTATGTCGGCCACCTCAAATTCGCCGCCGAGCCGCTGCCTGCCGACCCGTGCGCATTGGAGCAGCTGAAGACCGCCATCGGCGCCCGCCCGCTCTGGGTCCTGGCCTCGTCGCATGAGGGCGAGGACGAGATCGCCATCGCCGCGCACCGGCGCCTTGCGGAGCGCTTCCCCGGCTTGCTGACCGTGATCGTGCCGCGCCACACCAAGCGCGGCGGCGCCATCGCCGACATCGCGGAAGCGGCCGGCCTTGCCGTGTCCTTGCGCTCCTCCGGACTGCCGCCGTCTGTGAAGGATAGCGTCTATATCGCTGACAGCATGGGTGAATTGGGGCTTTGGTATCGCCTCACGACCATCGCCTGCATCGGCGGATCGCTGGTACCGGTCGGGGGGCATAACCCGATCGAGGCGGCCCAGCTTGGTTGCGCGCTCCTCTATGGCCCGCACATGTTCACGGTCGCCGGCGTTGCCGCTGAGCTGCAGGCTGAGAATGCGGCGATGATCGTGTCCGACGACAAGACCTTGGCGGATGCCGTTGCCTGGCTGCTGGAGGACAAATCTGCTGGCCTGGCGATGGCGACGGCGGCGCGCGGCATCGCCGAGCGCAACCGCCACGTGCTCGACCGCGCCTTCGCCGTGCTGGACCCGCTGATCGACCGGGCCGAACAGATGCGTGCAAGCGGATGAAATCGCCGGCTTTCTGGCAAGATCCAGGCTCCCCGCTCGGCTGGCTGCTGGCTCCGCTCGGCTGGGCCTATGCCGGGGCGACGGCCTGGCGGCTGGCCCATGCCGACCCGTGGAAGGCGCCGGTGCCGGTCATCTGCGTCGGCAACCTGACAGCGGGTGGCGCTGGCAAGACCCCGATCGTGCGCGACCTGACCCGACGCCTGCGCGCGGCGGGCCGTAATGCCGGAATTCTTTCAAGGGGTTACGGCGGAACGGAGCAAGGTCCGCTCAAGGTCGATCCGGCGCGCCACAGCGCCAGCCTGGTCGGCGACGAGCCGCTTCTGCTGGCCCGGGATGCGCCTTGCTGGGTTGCCAGGGACCGCGCGGCGGGCGCGAAGGCCATGGCAGCGGACGGCATCGACCTGATCGTCATGGATGACGGGTTGCAGAATCCCGGCCTCATCCAGGACTTGGCGATCATCGTTGCCGATGGCGCCACCGGCTTCGGCAATGGCCGCGCCGTTCCGGCCGGGCCTTTGCGCGAGTCCGTCGACGCCGGCATCGGACGCGCCGCCGCACTGATCGTCAGCGGCGGTGACCGACGCGGTCTGATCCAGAGATTTTCAAGCCAGGTCAAAACCTTGCAGGCATCGGTTGCGATACGTGAAACATTGCCGTCCACGCCGCTGCTGGCCTTCGCCGGC
This sequence comes from uncultured Rhodospirillales bacterium, assembly GCA_964574305.1. GTDB lineage: Bacteria > Pseudomonadota > Alphaproteobacteria > BOG-932 > Roseiterribacteraceae > BOG-932. Next base: position 6,654 of record CAZNNJ010000019.1, read on the forward strand.
ATCGGACGGCCGGAAAAATTCCGGGCTACGCTGGCGGATGCGGGTGCGAATATCGTCGCCTTTCAATCCTTTGCCGACCATCATGCCTATACGCCGGTGGAACTGAGCAGCTTGGCGGACCGTGCCGGCGAACTCGGCGCACAACTGGTGACAACGGAGAAGGACTGGGTCCGGCTGAGTGCGGAATGGCGCCATCGTATCAAGCCGATAGCGATCGATGTCGTCTGGAGCGACGAAGCCGCGATCGCGGCGCTTCTGGACAGGGTGAGCGGCCGTGGCTGAGCGCCGCCCGCTGCGCCAGATCGGCTATTTCGTCCAGGCGGTCCTGCTGGCCCTGTTTCTCGGCCTGTGCCGGATGCTTCCCGTCGACTGGGCCTCGGCCCTGGGCGGGTGGATCGGCCGGACGGTCGGCCCGCATATGGGGCAAAGCCGCAAGGCTGCGCGCAACCTAGCCCGCGCCCTGCCGGAGAATGCGCCGGAGCGCAACCGCCGGATCATCCTCGGCATGTGGGACAATCTGGGCCGTGTGATCGCCGAATACCCCCATCTGCCCCGGATCTGCGCCCAGCTGGAGGGCGGCCGGGTCGAGGTCCACGGGCTCGACATCGTCCGCGGCCTGATCGAGGACGGCAAGCCTGGCATCATGTTCGGCGGCCATCTGGCCAATTGGGAGGTTCAGCCCTTCATCGCGCGTCACACAGGGCTTGAGCTCGGGCTGATCTACCGCGCGCCCAATAATGAGTGGGTCGACACCTTGCTGCGCCGCCTGCGCGACGCGCCGCTGCTGTTCCGCAAGGGGCAGGAGGGCGCCAAGGCGCTGTTCAGCCTGCTGCGCCAGGGCGGGCATGCGGCGATGCTGGTCGACCAGAAGATGAATGACGGCATCGCCGTCCCCTTCTTTGGCCGTGACGCCATGACCGCGCCGGCGATCGCGCAATTCGCGGTCCGCCTCGGCTGCGTCCTGGTGCCGGCGCGCACCGAACGGCTCGAAGGCGCCCGCTTCCGGATCACCGTTTACTCGCCGATCGACATTCCCAAAACGGGCGATCGCACCGCCGACGAGCGCGCCATCATGGTTGCGATCAATGCGCTGCTCGAAGGCTGGATCAGGGAGCAGCCAGAACAATGGCTGTGGCTGCACAAGCGCTGGCCTGATTAAGATATCGCATCCGAAATTCATAATGTTTTCGTGAGTCCGACCCTTGTAACCCGGTTGCAACGGTGCGAGATTGTGCATCGCGGGATATTTCGCAAAGTGTACTTTATAAAAAGTGAATATCCGATATTCACGACAACCGGAGACGTTAATCATGAAAAACACATCCGCGGCGCTGGCTGCCTTGTTGATCTTGGCGGCGGCGGGGTCGGTCCCGGCCCGTGCGGCAACCCCCTTGTATGCGACCCCTGAGGCGGCCACGGCCGCCTGCGGGGCGGACGAGGTGGTCTGGGTCGATCTCGATCGCGGCAAGTTCTATCACAAGACGCAGGCCAATTTCGCCAAGGGCAGCAACGGCGGCTACGCCTGCATGAAGGCGGCGCACTCCCAGTATCGCGAGTCGCACGACTGATCGCCTTTGACGCCGGGTCGCCGGCGCCGATCGAAAGGGCGGTTCCTCGGGACCGCCCTTTTCATTTGCCCGCGCCCCTGCGACGCAGAGCAGCCATGTTCGCGGAAATTTGCTTTCTAAAAGAACATGATGATAGGTGAGACGGAGCGTCTCATCACCTGCGACATTGTGCGCCGCAGTAAGCGTAGTGAGGCACACTATCTAAAGAACGATACCCGTCCTATGCCAAAAAAATCGAGGAGTTCACTATGAAGTTCGCAACCGGCGCGATCGCCGCCGTCCTGTTCGCCGCAGCCCTGCCGGCCGGCGCCGCCACCAGCCTGTACAGCACGACCGATGCCGCCACCGCTGCGTGCGGCGCCGATGAGATCGTGTGGGTCGATCTCGACCGCGGCAAGTTCTATCACAAGAGCCAGGACAAGTTCGCCAAGGGCAACAACGGCGGCTATGCCTGCCTGAAGGCCGCCCACGCCCAGTATCGCGAAGCCCACGAGTAAAACTTCGCGCCCTTCGGGGACGCAAAGGACCTGACACGGAAAAGGGCGGCTCCACGGGGCCGCCCTTTTTCTTTGCCGCTAGAAGAGCCGACCCTGCGACGCGGGCTTGGGCTCCGCCGGCCTGCCTGGCTTCGGCTTTGCCGCGGCGCCGTCGACCGTGGCGGCGACCTTGCCGTCATGAAACTCGATCGAAACGCCCTCGCCCGGCCGCGCATCGCCTGCCGCGCCGATGGCATGGCCCGCGGAGTCGGTGACCAGCGCAAAGCCGCGCTTCAGCACGCCGCGATAGGAATAGCTCTCCAGCAGATCGCCCCAGCGCTGGAACCGCGCATGAGCGGCGTCGACCGTGCGGCGGAAACCGGCATCGAGCGAGCGCCCGAGAATTCCGAGCCGCGTTTCAAAGTCATGCACCTGCTGCAGCGGGTGGCGCAGCCTGGCGCCCCAGGTCGCCACCGTCTGGCCCCGGCGCTCGAGGCCGGTACGAAGCGACATGTCGAGCCGTTCCGACAAACCGTCCAGCCGCTGGACATGAGCCTCGATGGCATGGCGCGGATTGCCCAGCCCACGCTCCAGCGCCTGAAGGGCGCTGCGCTTGAAGGCGACGGCCCGCTCGGCCTGCTGCAACAGGCGCGACGCGCAGTCCTCCACCCGCGCCATCAGTTGCAATCTCACAGGCACCGCGAACTCGGCGGCGGCTGTCGGGGTCGGCGCGCGCATGTCGGAGGCGAAGTCGATCAGGGTCGTGTCGGTCTCATGGCCGACGGCCGAGATCAGCGGGATCGTGCTCGCCGCCGCCGCGCGGACCACGATTTCCTCATTGAACGCCATCAGGTCTTCGATCGCCCCGCCGCCCCGCGCCACGATCAGCACGTCCGGCCGGCGCGGCCAGCCTTCCGCCGGCAGGGCATTGAACCCCGCTATGGCGGCAGCCACCTCGGCCGCTGCGTTGGCGCCCTGAACCGCGACCGGCCAGATCAGCACGTCGCGCGGAAAGCGGTCGGACAGGCGATGGAGGATGTCGCGGATCACCGCCCCGGTCGGCGAGGTGACGACGCCGATCACGCCCGGCAGGCTGGGCAGCTTCTTCTTGCGCTCGGGGGCGAACAGCCCCTCGGCCATCAACTTCTTCCGTCGCTCCTCGATCAGCTTCAGCAGAGCGCCCTGCCCGGCCAGTTCCATCGATTCGATGACCAGCTGATAGCTGGAGCGGGCGGGATAGGTGGTAACCCGGCCGGTGCAGATCACCTCCAGCCCATCCTCCGGCACGACGCTGAGCTTGGAGGCGCTCGAGCGCCAGACGACCCCATCCAGCGAAGCATCGTCGTCCTTCAAAGCCAGATAGATATGGCCGGACGTGTGGCGCTTGACCCGCATCAGCTCGCCGCGCACCCGCACCAGGCCGAAGGCGCCCTCGATCGTCCGCTTGACCGACCGCGCCAGCTCGCTGACCGTGTAGGGCGCCAGGTTGCCGCCGGCCTGGAGTTCGCCGGGTTCGAGAGGCCCGGGTTCGATTTGCTCGCTCATTGCGCCATGATACAAACCGCCCCGGAAAAAGCCATTTCAGGAAGAGCAGCAATAACGTGGCCACTCGGCTGAACATTCTCCTCGTCGGCAGCGGCGGCCGCGAGCACGCGCTGGCGAAACGCATCGCCGAATCGCCGTTGACCGCGAGGCTGATCGCCGCGCCCGGCAATGCCGGGATCGCCGAGGTCGCGGATTGCGTCGCCATCGCCGCGGACGATGTCGCCGGCCTCACCGCCTACGCCGCCGAACACGCCATTGATCTGGTCATAGTCGGTCCCGAGGTCGCGCTGGTCGCCGGGCTCGTCGACCGACTGGCTGAGAAAGGCATCAAGGCTTTCGGTCCCAGTGCCGCCGCCGCGCTGCTGGAAGGCTCCAAGTCCTTCATGAAGGACGTCGCCGCCAAATATGCCGTCCCGACCGCCGCCTATGCCCGCTTCCGCGACGGCGCGGCGGCCAAGGCCTATGTCGCCCGGCACGGCGCGCCCATCGTCATCAAGGCCGACGGGCTGGCGGCCGGCAAGGGCGTCACCATCGCCGCCACCGCCGCCGAGGCCGAAGCCGCCATCGACGAGGCCCTGGTCGGCGGCCGGTTCGGCGCGGCCGGCAACGAGATCGTCATCGAGGAATTCATGGCCGGCGAGGAGGCGAGTTATTTCGCCCTGGTCGACGGCGAGACGGTCGTGCCGCTGGGCGCGGCGCAGGACCATAAGGCGGTCGGCGACGGCGATACCGGCCCCAATACCGGCGGCATGGGCGCCTACAGCCCCGCCCCGGTCGTCACACCGGCCCTGGAGCAGCGCATCCTGGACGAGATCGTCCGCCCCCTGGCCCGTGGGATGGTCGCGGAAGGTCGCCCTTATCGCGGCGTGATCTTCGCCGGGCTGATGATCGTGCCGACGCCGGCGGGCCCGACGCCCAGACTGATCGAGATCAATGTCCGCTTCGGCGACCCGGAATGCCAGGTGCTGATGGCCCGGCTGGAGAGCGATCCGGTCGCGCTGATGCTGGCCACCGCCGAGGGCAGGCTGGCCGAGCTGCCGCCTGCCCGGTGGCGCGACGAGGCGGCGCTGACCGTTGTGCTCTGCGCCCAGGGCTATCCCGGCACGCCGAAGACCGGCACCGTGATCAATGGCGTCGCCGAGGCGGCAGGCGATGGCGTTGCCGTCCTCCACGCTGGCACCAAACGCGGCCCTCTGGGCGAACTTCTGGCCGCCGGCGGGCGGGTGCTCAACATCGTCGCAACCGGACACGACGTGGCCGAGGCGCAGGCGAAGGCCTATCGCGCGGTCGACAGGATCGACTGGCCGGAAGGCTTCTGCCGCCGTGACATCGGCTGGCGCGCCATCGCCCGGGAGGCAGCCCAATGAGCAATATGCGCTTCGACGTCGCTATCGTCGGCGGCGGCATCGCCGGCACGACCTTCGCCGCGATCCTTGGCGACGCCGGCCTCGAGGTCGCGCTGGTGGAGCGCCAGGCCCCATCGCTGCTGACCGGCAGCGCCCATGACGGCCGTACCACCGCAATCACCTATGGGTCGCGCAAGATCCTCGAGGCGGCTGGGTTGTGGGACGACCTCGCGCCCCATGCCTGCCCGATCGACGATATCCGCGTCGCGGACGGCGCCTCGCCTTTGTTCCTGCATTTCGATTCCCGCGAGGTCGGCGACGATCCGCTCGGCTCGATCGTCGAGAACCGGCTGATCCGCGAATCGCTGTTCCGGCGCATCGCCGGGATCGAGACTGTCGCCCAGATCGCCCCGGCCACCGTCGCCGGACTGGACACGACCGGTCCTCTCGCCCGTCTGACCCTGGCCGACGGGCGGGAGATCGCCGCCGATATCGTCGTCGGCGCAGATGGGCGCGACTCCTTCATCCGCGGCGCGGCCGGGATCGAGACCATCGGCTGGATGTACAAGCAGTCCGCCATCGTCACGATCATGGGCCACGAGCTGAGCCATGAGAACGTGGCGGTGGAGAATTTCCTGCCGGCCGGCCCCTTCGCCATCCTGCCGATGACCGACGCGCCCGACGGCACGCATCGCAGCTCGCTCGTCTGGACCGACCATGTCGACGCCGTGCCGCTCTACATGCAGCTCGACAAGCCGGAATTCGAAGAGGAATTGCAGCGCCGCGCCGGGGACTGGCTGGGCCTTGTGTGGGAGATCGGGCCGCGCTTCACCTATCCGCTGGGTCTGCGCCACGCCAGGCGCTATGTCGCGCCGCGCGTCGCGCTGATCGCCGACGCAGCGCACGTCATCCACCCGATCGCCGGCCAAGGCCTCAACCTGGGCATGCGCGACATCGCCCTGCTGTCCGAATTGCTGGTCGACCGCCGCCGCACCGGGCTCGATCTCGGCGATCCGATGCTGCTCGCCCGCTATGAGCGGATGCGCCGCGCCGACAACATCGCCTTCAGCGCCGCGACCGACATTCTCGACCGGCTGTTCTCAAACGACATTCCGCCGATCGCGCTGGCCCGCCGCATCGGCCTGGGCGCGGTCAATAGCTCGCCCCCGCTCCGCCGCTTCTTCATGCGCCGCGCCATGGGCGCAGCAGGAGCGATCTCCAGGCTGGGGCGTGGGGAAGCGATCTGATTAGAAAATCCCTCGCCCGCTTGCGGGAGAGGGTTACGCAGGCTTAGTGAGCGAAGCGAGCTTAGCCGAAGTTGGGTGAGGGGAATTCTTTGGCGGCAGTCCACCCTCACCCTCCCACCGCCGCCGCCAAAGGCGGCTTACTGCGAAGCGCAGTAGCGACCTCCGGTCGCGGCGGGCCCCTCCCTCTCCCGTTCCACGGGCGAGGGATTTAAACCTAGTCCGCCGCTTCCATCACCCTGATATCGCGCTCGGCTGCGTCGCCCAGCACCTTCAGTGCCTCCTGGTAGGCCGGGCTGTCATAGGCGGCCAGCGCCTTCTCGACGCTGTCGAACTCGACCACCACGGTGCGCTGGGTCAGGCCCTTTTCCTTGGTCGCGACCGGAACGCCGCGCGCGATGAAGCGGCCGCCGGCATTGACGATGGCCGGCAAAGCGAGCTTGGCGTAGGCGGCCAGCGCATCGGGGTTGGCGACGGAGCGGTATGTGGCAACCCAATAGGCCTTGGCCATGAGAAACTCCTCAAATGCAATCTAGATTTCAGATGCGCCGATCAGGGGATAGTCGGCAAGCGGAATATAGGCCGGCTCGGCCTTGCCCTGGCGGCTTTCGAACAGGGTGAACTGCTCAACGGTGAAAGGTGGGGCACGGAACAGGGATTTGTCCTGCACATAGGTCATCGCCTCCAGCATGCTGGTGTCGTGCAGCCGGGCGATAGTGACATGCGGGGTGAAGGCGCGATCCTCGCGCGGGAAGTCCGCCTGGCGGGCGGCGCGATCGACCCTGCGGGCAAGCTGGTGCAGCGGCAGCGAGGCATCGGCCCCCGCCCACAGCACGCGCGGCCGGCCGGCGGTGCCGAAATAATTCACCCCCGCCAGCGCCAGCTCGAAGGCCGGCGCCTCGATCGTCTGGAGCATCGCGTCCAGCTCCTCCGCCTGGGGGCGGCCGGCCTCGCCGATGAAGCGCAGGGTCAGGTGATAGGTCTCGGGCGGCATCCAATGGGCGCCCTTGACGCCGCCGGTCAGCGTCCATAGCCGCTCACCGGTCTCGGACGGGATCGCAATGCCGACGAAGAGGCGCATCAGGAGGATTTGGCCGGCAGGGCCTGCTCGACCACCGGCAGCAGTTTCTTGGCGACGATCGCCGCACCGGCCTTGTTGGGATGGATGCCGTCGCCCTGGTTCAGCGCCGGGTCCATCGCTACGCCGTCCAGGATGAAAGGATAGAGCGGGACCTGGTATTTGTCGGCCAGCTCCTTGAACATCGGGTCGAATTTGGCGCGGTAGGCCGCGTCCAGGTTGCGCGGCGCGATCATGCCGCACAGGACGACCGCGACATTGGCGGCCCTCAGCCGGGCCAATATCTGGTCGAGGTTGGATTTCGCCTTGTCCGGGTCCTGCCCGCGCAAGGCATCGTTGGCACCCAGCTCCAGCAGCACCAGATCGGGCTTGTCGGCCAGGGACCAGTCGAGCCGCGCCAAGCCATCCGTCGTCGTATCGCCCGAGACGGCGGCGTTGATCATTTTGATATCGCGGCCAGCGGCCTTGAGCCCGGCCTCGATCTGGCTCGGGATATTGTCGGCGTCGGAGGACAGGCCATAGCCGGCGAACAGGCTGTCGCCGAACGCCATGATCTTGACCGGGGCAGCCTGGGCCACTCCCGCAAGCAAGCTGAGGCACAAAGCCGCGATGGCGCGATCAAACCGCATGCGTCCCCATTTAAATGCCATTAACATCGCGCCATATCGCCTAGCACATCGTTGGCCCGCCCGGAGCCCTTTCTTCATGCCCATCCCGTCCCCGCAAGTCATGCTCGATCTGAGCGATGTGAAGCTAGAGCTGAGAAGCGCGGCGGGGATGGTCAATATCCTCAAGGGAATAACCCTTCAAGTCGAGGCCGGCGAGCGCGTCGGGCTGGTAGGCCCGTCCGGCTCCGGCAAGTCGAGCCTGATGATGCTGATGGGCGGGCTGGAGCGCCAGACCGGTGGGCGCATTTGGGTCGCGGGGCATGACCTCTCGACCTTGGACGAGGATGGGCTGGCGCGCTTCCGGCGCGACAATGTCGGCATCGTCTTTCAGAATTTCCACTTGGTGCCCACCATGACGGCGCTGGAGAATGTCGCCTTGCCCGCCGAATTTGCTGGGCGCGGCGACGCGTTCGACCTCGCCGCGCAAGGGCTGAAAGCGGTCGGCCTGGGCCACCGGCTGGAGCATTATCCCGGCCAGCTCTCGGGTGGCGAGCAGCAGCGCTGCGCGCTGGCCCGCGCCCTGGTCGCCGGGCCCAAGCTGGTGCTGGCCGACGAGCCAACCGGCAACCTGGATACGGGGACCGGGCACCAGGTGATCGAATTGCTGTTCGACCTGGCGCGGCGCCAAGGCACTACCCTGATCCTGATCACTCATGACAATGCGCTGGCCGAACGCTGCGACCGGATCGTCCGGCTGGGCGACGGCCGTATCGTCGAAGACCGCAGCACCGACGCGGTGGCGGCTGCGCAGTGAGTTTCCTGCCTCTCACCCTGGCGCGGCGGGAGCTGCGGGCCGGCGCGCGCGGTTTCCGCATCCTGATCGCCTGCCTGATGCTGGGCGTCGGCACCATCGCCAGCGTGCAATCCCTGTCGCGCGACGTGCTGGGCGGCATCGAATCCCAGGGCCGGACCCTGCTGGGCGGCGATCTGGCGATCCGCATCATGTATCACGGGGTCGATGCCGATCAGCAGAAAGCGCTTGATGCTTACGGCGCGGTCTCGGGCTCGGCCGATCTGCGCGGCATGGCGCGGACCGAGGATGCCGCCAAATCGACCTTGGTCGAGGTCAAGGCGGTGGACGATGCCTATCCGATGGTAGGCAAGGTCCAGCTCAGCCCCCCAGCCGAGGGCCTGACCCTGCAGCAGGTTTTTGCCCAGCAAGGTGACGCCTGGGGCGTCGCGGTCGACCAGTCGGTGCTCGACCGGCTGGGCGTCCGCCTCGGCGACAGGGTCAAGCTCGGCGCCCAGGATTTCGAGATCCGCGCGGTCATCGCCAAAGAGCCTGACAAGGTCGGCACCGGCGGCTTCACGCTGGGGCCGCGCTTCCTGATCTCGCGCGCCGCCTTGCCCGCCACCGGGCTCGAGCAGCCGGGCAGCATGATCTATTACGACTACCGCATCCTGCTGGAGCCGGGCAGCTCAGTGGCCGCCGCCAAGGCTGAACTCAATCAGCGCTTCGGTGCTTCCGGCTGGCATATCCGCGATTCGCGCGATGCCGCGCCGGAAATCCGGAGTTTCATCACGCGCCTGGCCACCTTCCTGACCCTGGTCGGGCTGACCGCCCTCTTGGTCGGCGGCGTCGGCGTCGGCAATGCGGTCAAGGCCTATCTCGACGGGCGGATCGCGGTGATCGCGACGATGAAATGCCTGGGCGCCTCGGGCCGGACGATCGCCTGGACCTATTTGATCCAGGTGATGGCGCTGTCGGCGGTCGGCATTGCGCTGGGCGTGGCGGTTGGCGCGCTGACGCCCTGGGCTCTGCGCGACATCATTGCCTCGCGCCTGCCGGTCGATGTCCATATCGGCTTCCATCCGCTGGGCCTGGCGCTGGCGGCGCTCTATGGCGCGCTGATCGCGCTGGGCTTCTCGCTATGGCCGATCGGCCGGGCGCGGAGCGTGCCCGCCGGCACGCTGTTCCGCGAATTGACCCAGCCGAGCCATGGCCGGCCGGACCGGTTCATGATGATCGCGACCGGCGCAACCCTTGCCGCCCTCATCGCGCTCATTCTCGCAACATCGCGGGAGCTGGTTTTCGCCGCCGGTTTCGCGGGCGGGGCGATTGTCGCCTTCGCCGTGCTGGGCCTCGCCGCGCGCGGCCTCACCGCCCTGGCCCGGCGGGCTGGACGGATCGATAGCCTGCGTAAACATCCGACCTTGCGGCTGGCCCTCGCCAACCTGACCCGCCCGGGCGCCGCAACGGTCAGCGTCATCCTCTCGCTCGGTCTTGGCCTCACCATCCTGGTCGCCATCGCCCAGGTCGAGAGCGATTTCCGCGCCGAAATCCAGGCTGTGATGCCGGCCGAGGCGCCGGCCTTCTTCTTTCTCGATATCCAGAATGGCGATCGCGCCAGGTTCCGCGAGGAAATCGGCGCCATCCCCGGCGTGCGAAGCGTCGAATCGGTCCCGTCGCTGCGCGGCCGCATCGTCGCCGTGCACGGCGTGCCTGCCGAGAAGGCCATCGTCGACAAGCGCTATGCCTGGGTGCTGGGCGGCGACCGCGGCATCACCTATTCCACCACCATGCCTGCGCGGTCCCACCTGATCGCCGGCGAATGGTGGCCGGCGGACTATCACGGGGCCCCGGAAGTCTCGATCGCCAAGGAGGTGATGCTGGCGCTGGGCCTCAAGGTCGGGAACGAGTTGACCTTCAACATCGTCGGCCGCGACCTCAACGCCCGCGTCGCCAATGTACGGGAGATCGATTGGGGCGGCCTCGGCATCAATTTCTCGCTCGTCTTCGCCCCGGGCTTCCTGGAGAGCGCGCCGCAGACCGAGATCGCCACCGCCTACGCGCCGCGTTCGGTCGAGCCGGCGATCGAGAGCGCCGTCAACAAGGACTTCCCCGACATCACGATGATCGGCGTGCGCGACGCGCTGGCAACGGTCGACGGGCTGATCGGCCAGATCGGGGTCGCCGTGCGGCTGACCGCCGGCGTGGCGCTCGTCGCCGGCACTCTGGTGCTGGCCGGCGCCATCGCCGCCGGCGAACGGAGACGGGTCTATGACGCGGTGGTTCTCAAGGTCCTGGGCGCGACCAGAGCCGCCGTTACCCGGGCCTTCCTGGTAGAGCACGGGCTGCTGGGGCTGATGGCGGCAGGGGTCGCGATTGCACTGGGCAGCCTCGCCGCCTGGGCCATCGTCGTGCCGGTGATGGACCTGCATTGGCGCTTCAGCATCATGGCCGCTTTCGGGGTCGCCGTCATCGCGGCGGTGATCACCCTGGCCTTCGGAATGGCCGGGACTTGGCGGGCGCTAGGGCGGCGCGCGGCGCCGCTATTGCGGAATGAGTAGCGCCCTGCCGTTCGAGCGGGTAGTATTTAAACCCCGTGGCCGCATCACAATATACCCGTTGTGGCTAACAAATCGGGTTCTTTAAGGAGAAGCCCTTACATGTCTTACGACTTCAATAGTGGGATCAGGGCCGCACCTCGCGGCGCCGGCGTCACCTTCGACACCGCCCTCCGTTCCCACCTGGTCCGCGTCTACAACCACATGACCGCCGGTCTGGTCGTGACAGGCGTCACCGCCTTCCTCACCGCCTCATCGCCGGCGATGCTGCACGCGATCTTCGGCTCGCCGCTGCGCATCCTGGTCATGCTGGCGCCGCTGGCCTTCGTCCTGGTGATGTCCTTCGGTATCCAGCGCCTGTCGCTGGGCGCGCTGGTCGGCACCTTCTACGGCTTCAGCGTGGCGATGGGTCTGTCCCTGTCGACGATCTTCCTGGTCTATACAGGCGCATCGATCGCGCAGGTCTTCTTCATCAGCGCGTCGATGTTCCTCGGCATGAGCCTCTACGGCTACACGACCAAGGCCGACCTCACGAACTGGGGGTCGTTCCTGATCATGGGCCTGTTCGGCATCATCATCGCCGGCCTGGTGAACATCTTCGTCCATTCGCCGGGCCTGAGCTTCGCCATCTCCGCCATCGGCGTGTTGATCTTCACTGGTCTGACCGCGTATGACACGCAGAAGATCAAGGAGACCTTCTCCGAGTCCTGGGGTTCGGAGTCGAACGGCAAGCTCGCCGTGATGGGCGCGCTCAGGCTCTATCTCGACTTCATCAACCTGTTCCTGTCGCTGCTGCGCCTGATGGGCAACCGCAGGTAAGCAAGCCGACCGCAACGGCAAAACGAACCGCCCGGCCCGCAAAGCCGGGCGGTTTTGTTTTTGGGCTCACTCCCGCCGCGCGGCGAAGAAATCCCTGAGCAGCGCCGCCGCCCTGCCCTCCTCGATCCCGCCATACACCTCCGGCTGGTGGTGGCAGGTCGGCTGCTGGAACCAGCGCGGGCCGTGCTCGACCGCGCCGCCCTTGGGGTCGTGGGCGCCGTAATAGACGCGGCGGATGCGGGCGAAGCCGATAGCGGCGGCGCACATGGCGCAAGGCTCAAGCGTCACGTAGAGGTCGCAGTCCGGCAGGCGCGGCTCACCCACAGCCTGGGCGGCCGCGCGGATGGCGAGGATTTCGGCATGGGCGGTCGGGTCGGCGTCCTGCTCAGTACGGTTGCCGGCGGCGGCCAGCACCCGGCCGGTGGCTCCATCGACGATGACCGCCCCAACCGGCACCTCGCCGCGACGGCCGGCGGCCTCGGCCTCGGCAAAGGCCAGCGCCATCGGCGACGGATTGGATAAGCGACCGCGCGACACCGCGTCCAAGTTGCACCCTCACAGAGAATCGACACCGGGCCCCAGGTCATATCCAAACGCCCCGCCAACTCTGCCTGCGCGCCCGGTCACGCCCCCGGATGATCGCATTAGCCACCACTTTACCCCCCGCCTTTCCCGAGAGCGAAATCATGACCGATCATCCCATCGCCGCCGACCTTCTGGTTTCCGGCGCCACGATCATCACCATGAATGCCGAGCGTCAGGTCATCCTCGACGGCGCGCTCGCCATCCTGGGCGACCGGATCGTCGCCATCGGCAAGCGTGAGGCGCTGACACGCACCGTCGCGGCGAAGGAAACGCTGGATGGAGGGCGATTCGTCATGACGCCGGGCTTTGTCGACGGCCACATCCACATCACTGGCGATCCCCTGACCCGCGGCTTCGCCAGGGGCGCGCCGGAGGAAAGCTGGTCGGAAAAGCTCAATCGCTGGGTGATCCCGATCTTTCGCGCCCAGACCCCGGCCGAGGAGCGCATATCGGCGCAATGCGCGGCCCTGGCGATGATGCGCTACGGAACCACCTGCTTCCTGGAGGCGGGCACGATCTTCGATATCGACGCGGTGATCGACGGGCTGGCTGAAGCCGGTATTCGTGGGCGTGTCGGCCAATGGGTCGAGGGGCGCGCATACGACCCGACGCAGGACCAGGCGAAAGCCTCGGCCGCCGCCATCGCCATCCTTGAATCGGAAATCGCCCGTTATCCCGACAATGGCGAGGCCAGGCTGGCGGCCTGGCCCATCCTCGTCGGCCATTCGACGAATTCGGATGATGTCTGGCGCGCGGCCAAGGCCCTGGCCGACGAGCATGGGCTGCGCGTATCGGCGCATATGAGCCCACGCGCCTCCGACCCAGAATGGTTCCTGGCGCATTATGGCCGCAGGCCGGTCGAGCATCTGGCGGATATCGGCGTCCTGGGCGGCAATGTGGCGCTGACCCACCTCGCCGCGATCGACCGGAGCGAACTCGACATACTTGTCCAGACAGGAACCAATGCCATCCATTGCCCGCACGCTGCCTTTCAGG
>CAZNNJ010000020.1:0-3411 GCA_964574305.1 uncultured Rhodospirillales bacterium
GGGTGCCGCCTCGCAAGGTAAAGGAGGGAGCATTGAGGATTACCTGCGCCGCAGCTTGCGCAAGGGGATCCGCTTCGAGGTCCTTGCTCGGTTCGATGGGGATAATCCGCCGAACGACTTCCGGCAGGTCACGCTCGAAGTTGGTGCCGACGTCTTTGACGAGCGCGGCCTCGAGGTTTGGACTGATGCCCTTGTCGAGGAGCGTCGCCACCGACGCCGACATCTTTATGAGTGCCACGAGATGCGATACCAGCCGGCCGATCTCGGCAGCCGGTTGGGGGCCCGGCTTGAGGCCGACGCGTTCGACAAAGGCGGGCAGCAGGCGATAGTCGGAAAAGAAGCGGTCGGGACCGGATCGCTCGAAGGCCAGCTCGCGGGTCACCATGTCCCATCCGCCACCTACCGGGCCGACCGTCATGTCGTCTGCGACTGCGAAATCGTCGAAGAACACTTCATTGAATTCGTGAGCCCCGGCGAGATTGTAGATCGGCCGGACCGTGACGCCAGGCTTCGATAGATCCGCGATAAACTGGGTCAGTCCGCCGTGGCGGTCTGGACCGGGTTCACCCGTGCGCGCCAGCACGATCAGATAGTGAGCGTGATGTGCGTTCGACGTCCAGATCTTGCTGCCATTGATGCGCCATCCGTCGCCGTGGCGCGTGGCACTGGTCCGGACCGCGGCAAGGTCTGAGCCGGAGTTAGGCTCGCTCATCCCGATCCCGAAGTAGCATTCACCTCTGCAGATGCGTGGGAGGATTTCGCGCCGGGCGCGCGCGCTGCCATGGGCTAGGATCTGCGGGCCGGACTGGCGGTCCGCAATCCAATGGGCGAACACCGGTGCGCCTGCGGCGAGCATCTCGGCGGTGACTGCAAACCGCGCCAGTCCCGATTGTTCACGGCCGCCATAGACCTTGGGCCAGGTCATTCCGATGAACCCCGCCGCACCCGCGCGGCGGGAGAACGTGTCATCGAAGCTGCTCCAAGATGTCAGGTGCGCGGGATAGCGTTGATCCGCCAGCTCGCCCGTAAGAAAGTCGCGCGCTCGCATGCCTTCGGCCAACGCCTCGGCGGGCAGGCGCGGGGAGTCGAAATTGAAGTTCGGCATGCCGGTTCTTATCGTGGGAAGGTCATCCCGCCGGTTTAAGGAACCGCGCAAACGACAACAACGGGATTGTAGGAGAGTGCCGCAGAACGATACTCGGCGTTCTGGTTCGCGGTACGGGACGCCGCTTTCATTCGACTGCTAAACCAGGCCCCGATGTTGGCATGCTGCGCTTTTAACCGGCCGGAGGATCGTTCCCTAGCGGGCACCCGCCCAAGCTCGCGGGCCGGTGTCTACGGAGGTGGTCGCATCGACTTGCTATCGCTCAGGCAGCATATCGGTCAGGTGTGGCTAGTTGCGATGCGAACTGGAAGTCCCTGCTGCGGCCGCCATCAGCTCTTCGAGCCCTTTCACATACTGATTGAATCCGAAGTCGAGCGCCTTCTCCATGTCCAGATGGCGAAAGATGCCCCATAGCTCGACCGCGCGCCGCTGATCGTCGGTCTCGAGCTCCGATATGAAGGTCAGCGCGGAGGGCTGACGGGTCGTGTGCGCGTCCATTTGCGCCTGGATAAATGACATGGCCGCCGTCGAGAACCAGTCCATCGCGAAAGCGAGCTGGTGACCGTCCAACCCGTTTTCCTGCAGGCGAGCGGCGATGGGAATCCACGTCTTGAGCCACCCGGAGCAAATGCGCCCGTCGGTAATGATGATCTTCGACGCCACCGGATAACGCTTGAACAGATGGTAGGTCGCCCAGAGCCAATCGCGAACATAGCTCTGCCAGGTGTCTCCGGGGTGCGGGGGCTCGAAGAGGGCGAAGATGTGTTCCGCGACCGCCTTGATCAACTCGTCGCGGCTGGCGAAATGGGAATAGAGGGACATCGGTGCCACGCCGAGGCGCTGAGCCAAGCCGCGCAAAGTCAGCGATTCCAATGCCCCATCCTGAAGCATTGAAACCGCCTCCGCGACGATCGCATCACGTGACAGCGGATTGGGCATGAGCCGAACGAGAGGCCGGGAGGACGCTTCCCGTGCCCTCGGCTGCAATTTTCTAGCTGCCAGTGCCATTGGCGGATTGACCTGCGTATTTGTATCTCGTACCGTACACCGTATAATAAAAAAACGAAACCACGATATCGTTATTGGCCCCCGGGTCGCGCGATGATCGGGTCAGAGGAGGAGGAATCAAGGTGGCGTCTTGCCTCGATCGTGAGAGTTCCGAGATCGACGTGCTACTGCGCACGCTCAAAAACGTATTTAAGTCACGGGGACTGCTATACCAGCATATAGCGGAGTCCATGAGCGTCAGCGAGACAACCGTCAAGCGGTACCTGACAGGTCACGGATTGACCGTCGATATCCTCGAGCGCCTCTGCCGCGTCGCCGATCTGCGCGTGTCCGATCTATTCGCCGTCCTCCGCGAGTCCGACGATGCGCTGCCGCCCCTGACGCACGCGGATGAAGAGAAGCTCGCGGCCGAACCCTTTTTGGCTTGTCTCCTCTATTTCATCGCTAAAGGGTACACCCTGCAGGCTCTGCAGGCCGATTTCAAACTGAGCGACGCGGAGCTGAACCGATACCTGACCAAGCTCGATAAATGGGGGATGATTCAGCTCTACCCGTTCAATCGGATCCGCATGAACGTCAGTCCGCTTTCCAGGGTCGAGCGGGGTGGACCGTTGGCGCGCTCGGCGCGGAACGATTCGTTGGAACCGATGGTGCGGAATTTCGACCTCAGCAACGATGTCTGGTCGTTCGCGATCGACAAGCTCTCCCCCGGCTCCATGGAAAAGGCGACGCAGCTTCTGCGCGAGTTCACCGATGCGCTTGCAAAAATCGCGGAGCGCGATCGGGACCTTTCGCGGGAATCGTCCGAGTATTACGGCGTGTTTGTCCTCATGAAACCGATCCAAATCCCCGAAGAGCCTCATCGCGCGCTCTCGCCGGTCGGCGCCAAGGCCGCTTGACGACTGCAGGCAGCGGCACGAAAGTTCCGCCGCTTTGACATAGTCCTGAGCGGAGGCGTTCACATGCAGGCGACTGAGGACAAGGATCGTGACACGGCGGGAGTGACCCGGCGTGGGCTGATTCACGCAGCTGGCGGCGCAGTGCTCGCGAGTGGCTTGACCGCGGCTCGTTCCGGCGAGGCTGAACCTTCCACGGGCTCCGCCGGAAAGGGCGCCCGTCGGTTCGAAGGACGCGTGGCTCTCATCACGGGTGCGGCCCGAGGCCAAGGGCGGTCCCACGCGATACGACTGGCGCGCGAAGGGGCGAGCGTCGTGACTTGCGATATCCTCGCAAGGACACCGGCAGATTGCAGTCCGCTGGTGAGCCAAGGCACAATGCGCGCAACGGTTGGACGGCAT
>CAZNNJ010000020.1:3421-19500 GCA_964574305.1 uncultured Rhodospirillales bacterium
GCCAAGGGGGGTCCAACGCGGAACGATTGGGGCGGGAAGGGGCGGGCGTCGTGCTTTGCGATTTCCTCCAACCGATACCGTCGATTGGCTATCCGCTGGCGACCCAAGCCGACATGGATGAAACAGTGCGCTTGGTGAAGCAGGAGGGTGCCAAATGTTTGGCCGTCAAGGCCGATGTCCGTGACCCGAAGGCTGCTGCGGATGTCGTGAAGCGCGCGCAGGACACCTTCGGACGGCTCGATATCCTGCTGGCCAACGCGGGAGTGCTCGCGATGGCTCCCTTCGCAGAGATCAGCGACCAAGCGTTCGACGACGTGCTCAGGACAAACCTATTCGGTGCGTTCTATTTCATCCGGGCGGCAATGCCAGCGATGGAAGCGCGCGGCTACGGTCGCATCGTTGCAACATGCTCGCAGGCCGGCCGCATGGGGTTCAACCATGGCGGTCATTATGCCGCTTCGAAATGGGGGCTCATCGGCCTGGTTAAATCGGCGGCTGCGGAGGTCGCTCGCAAGGGCATTACGGTCAATGCCGTCTGCCCGACATCGGTCAACACGCCGATGATCAACAATCCCGAAGCCTGGCGTCAGGCGTTACCGGGTGACGCGGCTCCTACACAAGCCGCCTTCGAGGCGAAGATGAAAGACCATCCAGGGTTGCCTCAGGGCGTACCCTGGATCGAGCCGGACGATGTCAGCGACACCGTCCTATTTCTCGCCTCCGATCAGGCCCAGCATATCACCGGCTCGGTCATCGATGTCCAAGCCGGTGCTGCCGCGAGCAATGTTGCCTGAATTCCGGATTGAACGCGTCGCTCAGTGAGCCAGCGGGTCCGGCCGAACCTGGAACTCAACTACCTTCTCGAACGACCCCTCGCCGGTTTCCTGGTGCCAGGGGGTGGCCGTGGCGTTCACGGACCACATTTCGCGCCCCTTCCAGCCGGCTTTGGCGTCGTCGATACGGGCGTCCATGCCGCGCGGGTAGAAGCTGAGCGGGTAGGGGACTCGCATTTCCACCCATTTATGCGTGTCGGGCAGGAAGGCGAGGATCGAATCCGAGTTGCTGCCGGGCATGAAGGGAACGTCCTTGCCGAGCCCGAGGACGTTATGAAGGTCGACCCAGGTCAGATAGTACCAGCCTGATCCGACATCTGTGCCGGTTAGCTTGGGGCCGGGGGCCTGGTAGACGGTCCAGCCTTCTGGGCACTGCTGACCGGTCGCCGAAGGTCCAGACTTCGTCTTGCACTTGCTCCGATCGAATCTCCCCAGCTGACCACTGCCGAAGGCGACCCAGGCGATACCCTTGGAGTCGACATCGACGCCCCGCGCATTGAAGGCGGCGTAGTTGCCGTTGGGAAGCTTCGGGGGCTCGTAATATTCGGCCTTGCAGGTCTCAGGCGGGTTTGCGCCGACCTCGAGCCGGATCACGCCGCTGGGTACGGCCGGCGTGTATTTGGCGACCCAAACGCTGTCGTCGACGGGGCTTACATTCATGCCGTAAGGGAAGCCGTTGATACGGGTGTCCTTGTGCGGATCCAGCGTGTCGGCGGTCGCCTTTCCGGTGTTGCCGGCTGCGGTGCTGCCCTCGGCGCCACCTGCTGCTGCGAGCGCATCAGCCGGCTCGTTCCAGTTGGCGCTATGCGGATCGATCTTTCCGTCGCCGCTTGTGTCGAGGACAAAGGGGCACCAGCCGACCGCCTTCTTGGCATCATGCGTTTCGTCCCACACGCGGGTGTTGATCCAGCCCAGCGCGTTGAAATCGCCGGAGAAGTAAACGACGTCGTCCTTCGTATGGCCGAAATTGACATGGTGCGTGTCGAAGCAGACCGGGATGATATCGACCTTTTTGGTCGCGGGATCGTAGAGCGCGACTTCTTTGCCCTGCCGATCGGCATCGGGAAAATAGGCGGCGAACTTGTCCAGGGCGCCGTCGGTGCACCAGTCGTAGCCCTTGCCTTCGCCTTCCCGCATTGACATCCACACCCGGCCCTTATCGTCCACCATGGGATTGTGCACCATGGCGCTCGGCCGGTGGGCGACGGCGGGCAGCACGCCCGGGATGTCGATCTCGGTCGTCACGCCGGACGCTGGATCCAGCGCCTCGAGATGTCCGACATGCAAGTCGGTGCCATAGATCGGGCCATTGGCGTTGACCGTGGGGTTGCGTTTGTCGGTCGTTGCCTCGTCGTGAACGAAATGGCCCCCGGCATAGTCCCATTCGGTGATCACGACGTTGCGTTCGACACCCTGGGGCCGCGCGGGCGCTGGCGGTACCGCGCCTGCCGCGATCCGGTCGGTCCAGTCGGCGTACATCTTCAGGCCTCGCTCGCGGCCGAACCGGGCCATATTGTTCTGCATCTGCGCGCCGAGGTCCTTCGCGTGATCGCCGAGCGAGATGTCGTCAGCACGCACTTTTTGGTGGCGTTGAGACCAGCCTTGGACCGGGTTGCCCGTATCGACGAGCTCGCGCTTCGCCTTGGTACCCAACTGATGGCAGAACTGGCAGTTCTCCTTCATATGGGCGAGCCAGTCCTGCTGGTCCTTCATCGCCGGCGAGATGCCGTTTCCGGCCGCGCCGGTGCCCGGAAATTCGTTGGCGGCGGGTGGCTTCAGCAGGGACCACCAGTAGTTGGCAGGGTAAATTTCAGCCGCGGCTTTCGCATCCGGCGCGACAGTCGCAGTCAGATCGACGCGATTGCCGGGTGTCGCATCGACCGCGTTAGAGTCGACGAGACCGTATCCGCGCACCCACACCTTATATTTCGCTTTGGGGAGTTCGGGCAGCACGTAACGCCCCTGATCGTCGGTCACGACGATCTTGGTGAACGGCGTCTTCAGATCGTGCGTTTCGGCAATGACCCAGACACCGGCCTCCGGTCCCTTGCTGCTTTTGACGACCCCACCGATGTCATTGCCGACGATCGAAATGCCTGGGTCGGCGGCGTATGCGCCGGTGGCGGCGACGAGGCCTGCCAGCGTCAGCGCGCCAAATCTTTGCTTGGATTTCATGTGTGTGATCTTCCCGACTGGATGAGGCCCAAGGGACTGGTCCGCTAGGCATGTTCGTTTGCCGGATCGTATCCAGGAGTGTCGGAAAACATCATCGATTCTCGTGATTTGCCGGTGCGTTTTTGGCCGAAGACCGACATCTGGTACCGCGAGCATCGAGCTTGGATACCGCGAGATCGCCGCTTTCAATTGGCGTGCGCTTGGCCTCCATGGACGATTCCGATCCATTTTCGACCGTTGCATCCATGAATGAAAAGACTGTTGCCGGACCTCTCGCAGGCTTGCGGGTTCTCGATCTCTCCCGTGTTCTCGCCGGCCCGTGGGCGTCACAGATCCTCGGGGATCTCGGCGCCACGGTCTTCAAGATCGAGCAGCCCGGCGCCGGGGACGATACGCGCCATTGGGGCCCGCCGTTCCTGGATGACGGCTCGAACGATGCCGCCTACTATCTGTGCTGCAATCGCAACAAGAAGTCGCTGGCGATCGACTTGTCGAAGCCCGAGGGTGCGGAACTCGTGCGTCGCCTCGCGGCCGGCTGCGACATCGTTCTGGAGAACTTCCGGGTGGGCGGCCTCGAGAAATACGGCCTCGACTACAAATCGCTGAGCCGGGACAATCCAGGGCTGATCTACTGCTCGGTGACCGGGTTCGGCCAGACCGGTCCGTACAAGGATCGCGGGGGCTATGACTTTCTCATCCAGGGCATGAGCGGCCTGATGAGCGTGACGGGCCAGCGGGCGGATCAGCCTGGCGCCGGTCCGACCAAGGTCGGGATCGCTGTCTCGGATCTCTTCACCGGGTTATATGCTGCGATCGGCATCCTCGCGGCTTTGCAGCACCGCAATAAGACGGGGCAGGGACAGCATATCGATTGTGCGCTGCTCGATTCCCAACTGAGCGTCCTGGTCAATCAGGCGTCCAACTACCTGAACGGCGGAGTTGTCCCGCGGCCTCTTGGGAACCAGCATCCGAATGTTGTCCCTTATCAGGACTTTCGCACACGCGACGGGCAGGTCCTTGTTGCCCTCGGCAACGATCGGCAATTCCGCGACTTCTGCGCCGTCATTCGCCGCCCCGACCTGAGCGCCGATCCGCGCTTTGCCGATATCCCGGGCCGCAGCCGCCATCGCGACGACCTCGTCGAGGAGATTGCATGGACGCTCGCGGAATGGGGTACGGACGACCTCGTCTCGGCGATGGAGACGGCTAAGCTGCCCGGCGGTCCGATCAATCGGATCGATCAGGCACTCGAAGATCCGCATGTAAAGGCGCGGGGTCTCGTGCAGACGCTCGAACGACCGGACGGCACGCCAGTGAGCTTCTTGGGCTTTCCTGCGCTCCTTTCGCGGACGCCGGCGACCTACCGGTCTGCGCCCCCGCGGCTTGGGGCGGACACTGAGAGCGCCCTGAAGTCCGAACTGGGCATCGATGCGGCGGGGTTCGACGCGTTGCGCGACAGCGGCATTGTCGGACACGAATAGGTAGCTCTAGAATTAAGGCACGCTGAATTCGCAGTTTTCGAAATTGTTAGCCTAGTTGGAGGCCAGTTTGCTTAGCTAGTGGCCCAAATATCTGGCTGTGTAAACATGCAAGAAACCGAGAGCCTGTATGACGAGCTGGCCGAGCATTACCACCTGATCTTCCAGGATTGGGAGGCCTCGATCTGCCGGCAAGGTCAAGTCATCGCTTCCCTGCTGCCGAAACCGTCTCAGGTCGATCCCATCCTCGACTGCGCCTGCGGGATCGGCACTCAGAGCTTGGCATTGGCGAAACTCGGCTTCCAAATCGACGCGTGCGACCTGTCCGCTGCTCAAGTGGCGCGTGCCCAGCGTGAAGCCGCTTCCAGGCGGCTTAGCGTTCGAGCGTGGGTAGACGACATGCGCAGTTTAGGAAGGGCCCAGGCCCGGCATTACGGGGCAGTCCTATGCTTGGACAACGCGCTGCCACACCTTGAGAGCGATGCTGACATACAGAGTGCTTTGCACGCCATGCACGACCGGCTGCGACCGGACGGCCATCTGATTCTAAGCCAGCGGGACTACGGTCCACTGATCAAGGAGCGGCCGACGGCAATGCCGCCATCTTTTTTCCTGGACAAAGGAGAGCGGCGGCTGGTTTTTCAGGTCTGGGATTGGCTCGATGATCGCCGCTACGCGCTCCACCTCTACATCTCCCGCCAACTTGGTCACCGTTGGCAGGATCATCATTTTGTAGGTCGTTATCGCGCCATTCCGGTCGACGAGACCGCAGCTCTGGTAGCTTCGGCCGGGTTTACTGATGTCCGTGTGCTCTATCCGGTGGACACGGGGTTTCATCAGCCGATTATTATCGGCATTCGATTTTAGAATTTATCCGACCGCTGAAGGACTGCAGGGCGCCTCCTGTGATGCGGCCAGTGTTGAAACTCGAACTACCGCTCGGTGAAATTAGCCGTCTTCAGCCCAGAGCGCTCAAAGACTTTTGCGATCGTCTGACCGGGGATCGGCGACGAGATCACCACTATGTAAGATTCCCTTCATTGCCCGCGTGCGCCACGCTTCAGTCGAGTCGTAGTATTGAGCCTCGATGTCAACGACCGATAAAAGGATGCCCGTTTCATGAGGGCTGAGGCGGCCGGTAACCACTCCATCCGGTCGCATGAAGAAACTTGGCCAGCAACTCCGCGCTGCTGAGGAGTTGGGACAACTTATCCACATATGGTTGCTGCCAGCAGCCGCATGTATCATCGCCGGCTGGGTGATCCCCGGATAGGTAGTGGCTGGATTGAGGTTGTGATTCTCCGGCCCGACCAGTGCTTCGATCGCGGCCCATTGTCGTTCCCCCACGTGGGCGGCGTTGAACGAATGGAACATGAGGTCAACGCCGCGCTGCTTGTAAGCTCGATAGAGTTCAGGGTAGCGGCAATCGACGCAGATGAGCGCCCCGCATCTGACGCCCTTGATGTCGACAATCGCGAAATGGTTGCCGGGAGTGTAATGGGCGAGATCGCCATTTGTGCCGGTGTTGCCGCCAGACAAGAAGCGCTTGTCGTAGCGGTCAACTACTTGTCCCCGGTCGTCGATGAAGTAGAGGCTGTTGTGAGGTTTATTGGGCGGTGTCAGCCGATAAGCCGTTCCCAAAACGATCCAAAGCTTCAGTGTCGCGGCCATGGCCATGATTTTGCGTAGCGCCGAGGCCAGCAGCGCCCAATCAATCTTGTCATTGGACTCCATATCGTTCCCGGCATAGCCAGACAGGCAGGCCTCGGGGAAATGAGCTACATCCGCCCCACCGGCCTTTGCCCTTTCCATGAGGGCCAGCACGAAGTCGCGGTTCGCTATGATTTGGTCGCTCGTGGGAAATTGGCAGGTGGCGATGTGTAGCGGCATATTTGCTCCGGGCAGCTAGGTCAAAGTTTGGCACTGCCCGCAGAAGGTCGGCAATGGCTCCGTATAGGGCTTTCAGTTAAGCGCCCCCGTCTGTGACCTGCGGCGGCGGTTTATCGCAGCTTTCGGGCAGACCGGGTCCCGGCGCAACCGGCAACGGTCACGGACTTGCCTGGCGCCAGACGAGCGCAGCCGAGCCGTGCGGCATCACCGGCGGCATGGCCACTGTCTTTAGCGGGTCTTCGCCCGGTTGAAACTCGTAAATGTCGTAGCCGTTGATGTCGCCGGGCTTCGTGTCACCTGTGTAGGTGAAGAGCGGATAGCCCATATAGACCCACTGCTTCGTGCCGTCGTCCCGGGTCGCGACATCCCAAAAGCCCGAGGGCTGTGCGTCGGCGGGCGCTTTCACCGGTGGCCAGGATTTAGCGCAGGTCGCATCGCAAGCCGACAGGCCAATCTGGCGACCCGCCGTCGCGATCAGGGGGACACCGCGGCGTTGGCTATGACCCTGCATGTAGGACGAGCGATCGCGCACGTAGATCGTCTGGCCGGCATTCGTCGCCAGATTCTCCCCGCCGAAATGATTCGGCCTGATTTCGATGCCGTCCGGCATGAAGTATCGGACGATCAAGGCAGCGTGCCAATGCTTGCCGGGCTGCTCTCCGTTCGCATCTCCGGGCTCGTTGTCACCGTCGAATGTGAAGAGGGGGCGACCGCGATAGGCCCATTGGGGTGTTCCGCCCAGACCTGGGACGACACTGAACTCCCCAATAGGACGTGCGATCTCCGCTGCCGGCACCGGTTTCCAGCGATAGGAGCAGTCGGCATCCTCGCAAAGGGCGGACGCCTTCGCATCTGCGCTGTCCGAGACGTAGAGCGTCATCTCGCGCTCATCAACCAACCCGACGCCGTTGGCTTTCGGCAGGTCGCGGGTCTCGATCCCCTCGGGCCGATCCATGCCGTTCTCCGGGCTGAACAGAGCGACGTGCCAGGCATCGTCGGCACCATTCGCAGTGGCTTGGCCGAAAGGCTTGTCCTTTGCCGAAACATATAGCGGGTGGCCCCTATAGGCCCACTGCTTGACGCCGTCTGCGCGGGTGACGATCGTCCACTCGCCCGCCGCCTTGGCATCCGCAAGCACTGCGAGCGGCAACCAGGCCTGGGCGCACGCGTCCGAGCAGGTAGATTGCCCAGGTTCCGTGTCGCGATCATAGAGATAGGCGGGCCGTCCCTGAGCGTCGGCGAAGACCGGCCGTGCCACGGGCAGCTTGCCGTTGGCGATTCCGCTCGCGAGCATCGGCCCCACATAGATACGCTGCAGCGTGACCCCAGGCGGCGTCGCGGCGGGCGCCGCAAAGGCAGCCTGCTGACTGTGCGGACGATGGAGTGCGATTGCGCCGGCGGCCACTGCCGCCGCGACAACCAGAGCGCCGACGGTCAAAGTTCTGGCGGCCATAGTTCCCTCTCTGCCTATAACTTCTGTTTAGGCCAGCACTTCGGAGATCGGCTTCGACGTCTCCATCGACGCGTTGCCCCAGGTGCTGACGGGAAGTCCCATTGCTTGCTGGACGGTCAGGCCCAGCCGCGTCCCGGGATCGCCGGCCGCCTGTACATGCAGCCCGGTCTTCATCCTGCCACCTGCCGCGCCGGCGGTCAGCAGCGGGATATTGTCGAGCGCGTGGATCTTGGCATAGCCGGAATCGGTGCTGGCCATGACCAGCGTCCGATCGAGCAGCGTCCGGTCGCCCTCACGGATCGAGTCCAGTGCCGTCAGCAGATCGCCGAAGCTTCCCATGATGGCGGCGTAGAAGGTCGTCATCTCGGGCTGATAGCCAAGTAACGGGTCGACCGGCTCCTCGTGGGTGTATTCGTGGTGCGTCTGGCTGGCGCCCGCCTTACGCAGCGACGAATTGGCGTTGGCATAGGCGATGTTGATCACGCGGGTCTGGCCGCAAGCCAAGGCATTGGCCAGCAGACCGGCGAAAAGCTTGTGGTTCTTCTGAACGATCGAAATCTCGGTGCCGGTCGGCGTCGGCTCGGGCTTACCCGGGACGGAGCAGGCCTCAAGGGGCGCCGGCTTTTGGAGCTCGAGGTCCAGCTGCTGCTCGATATCGCGAAGCGACGTGAAGTATTCGTCCATGCGCGCCTTATCCGCAGCGCCGAGGTCGGCCATGAAATCGCGGCGTTCCTCGGCGACGACCGAGAGCGCGCTGCGCTTGGCCATGATGCGCGGATCCGGCGTGAAGGTCGCGGCGTTCGGGTCAGCGAAGTCCGGTCCGAAAATGCGGGTGTAGAGTGCCAGGGGCGACACCTCGCCCGGATTGATGGCGCTGGCGCTTCGGCGGCTCTGGCTATGCAGCGGGTCGCCGGTGCAGCTGACCTCCAGCGAGCGGAAGCGCGTGCGCGTGCCGATGGCGTCAGCGATGATCGTGTCGACGCTGGGCGCTTCCACTGTGCTGCCATGGGGCACCGTGCCCGTGAGAAGGGCGACTTCGCCGGTGAAATGGACGGTATTGATCCGGCCGTCGAGATAGACCTTGAGACCGCTATAGACGTTGATCTTGCTGCGGAACGCCTCGAGCGGCTGGAGCTCGGGTCCGAAGGCGTCGAACTTGCCGGTGGATTTCGGCTCCCAACGCCCAGGATTGAGTCCGCATCCCCAAAACCAGGTCGCGAAGCGCGTCGGGATCGGCGCGCCCGTATCGGCCAGGGCCACGCCGTTCGTGTCCAGGAAACAGTCGAGCAGCGGAATGCCGACCGACACTGTGGCGGCGCCGAGGACACCGCGAAGGGCGGAACGTCGGGTTATGCGACGAGTAAGCATTAGCGTGTTTCCCCGGTCGGAGCGGAGGCGCCGGCAGCGCCCGCTCCCAGTGTGTTCAGGCTGAGATCCATGCGCGGGACGGCATAGAGCGCGTCGGTCCGGGCGACCGTCCGGAGCAGCTCAGGAAACTTGTAGCCGCTGGCGGCAAACTCGTCGGACAGCGCTTTCACGGTGCTGTTGTCGCCCTTTCCGAGCGGCCTGCCCAACGCGTACTCGTACGTTCTCTGGAGAGCGCAAGTCGTCGCGGCCGGATCGCTCTGAACCGCTTTGGCGAGGCCGGTAGGGCTGTCGAACTTCATCCCATCGAGTTCGCCGGTGGTGTCGATCGAGACGCCGTTCTCGGTCGTCCGGAAGCCGCCGTCGGCGTCGAAATTCTCCATCGCCAGGCCGATCGGATCCATGATCTTGTGGCAGCCGGCACAGGTGGGCGCGGTCCGGTGGGCTGTCAGCCGGTCGCGGGTGGTCTTGAACTGCGAGTTCTTCACGTCGTTGACGAGCGTGAAATTCACGTTCGCAGGCGGGACCGGTACCTTCTGACAGAGAACGAGTTCCCGTAGCGCCTTGCCGCGCAGCGTCGGCGAGCTGCGCCCGGGATGGGCGTGCAGCGCGACGAAGCTGATCTGCGAGAGGATGCCGGCGCGCGGATCGTCCTTGGCATAGGTGTACGGCACCCAGGCGTCCGGCCAGCCGCCCCGCGCGGCAACCGGAACCCCGTAGATCGAACCCAGGCGGGTGGTCAGGAAGGTGTTCGGCGTCGTGAACAGGTCACGGTAGTCGCCGTGCCGCGTGAGAAGGTGGTCGACGATCGTCCGCAAAGTCTGTTCGCGCGCGTCCTCGACGACCTTGAGGGTGAACTTCGGATAGAGCACCGGGTCCTTGGACAAGGTAGAGAACTCGTCGAAGCCAAGCATGTCGGAGAAGAACGCGCGCACACCCCGCTCGATGCGGGGCGACGCCATCAGCCGGTCGACCTGCGTCGCCAGACCGCGATCGGTCTCGAGGCTTTTGTCCCGGGCGGCTTCCAGGAGCTGCCGATCGGGCGGGGCGTTCCACAAGAACAGGCTGAGCTGGATGGCCCTGCCGTAAGGGTCGAGCCGGAACTGGCCCGGATGATCGGGATCCGGTTCGGCGCCCTGCTTGAGGAACAGGAATTTCGGGGATTCGATCAGCGTGGCCAGCGCCTCGCCCAGGCCGTCATAGAAGCTGTGAAGGCTGCGTGTGGTGTCGCCGGCGATCTTCGTATGCGACTGGAGCTCATCACTCGTCAGCGGGCGGCGGAAAAGCAGGAAGCCGACAGCGCCGAGGAATTGGCTCGCGCACGCATCGTCGGCGGATTTGGCGTCCGCCGGTTTGCAAGGAAGCAGCGTCGCGCGGTGCTTTTCGCTGACGACCTGAGCCGCGATGTCATGCGCCATCGCGTCATACTGCTCGAGGCCGGACGCGGTCACGCTGACTTGGCCCGATCCTGTCGCCAGGAGACCGTCGCGCCGGATTTCGGGTTCGAAGCGGCCGCCGACCTTGATGGTCGGACCGAATATATCCGCCATCGCCTGACGATATTGATCTTCGCTGAGCCGGCGCGCCGCAACCTTCGGTCCGGATTGCGTGGTCTGGGCGATTTGGTCCGTCGCTGCATGCGCGCTTCCGAGCAAGCAGCTTGCCGCCAGGATGGCCAAGCCAGCGCCCACGCGAGAGGATCCGCGGCGGATTGATGTCGACGGGATCATTGACTTTGCCCTTCATGATCGGTTGGGGACGACTGCAGCGATGCCGACTGCTGCCGGCCCGGTTCAAGGACGAAAGCGGGGACGGCGTCGATTGCGTAGGCCGCCGAAATCGCACGGTTTTGCTTGGTCACCGGGTCAGGGTCGCTGTCCGCCAGTTTCTTCAGCGCATAGTAAACGCCCGGCAGGTCGACGGAGGACGCGTATTCCTCGACATATCCGCCGACGGTCATGCCGTGATAAAGCGGGTACCAGGGCGAATAGCCGCCGATCATCCCGGAGAGCGTTCCGTCCGGATTCAGGTTGAAGCGCAGATGGGCTTTCTGGAACTCAAACGCGTTGACGATGTAATTGTCGGCGACAAGGTTCACTGCAGCGCTCTCAGCGCTGATCACGCCCTGGTGCAGATGTCCGCTCAGCAGGTTTCTCGTGCGCGGATTCGGGTCCAGCGTGTAGGTCATGCCGCTTTGGACATTCGACCCGCTCGCATCGCGCGTGACTGTCTCGAGCGCCCGGCCAACGACGATCGAGACATCGCCGTCGGTGGAAAAGCCGTTCGGCGCTGTCACCGAGATGACAAAGGCGGGCATCTCCTCGCGGAGCTTGTCCCAGTGGACTTCGTCCAGGTTGCTCTTGGTCGGGCCGCCGCTGCTCGCGGGTCCGCGGAAACCCCGAATACAGCTGAGCGCACGGTAGAGCTGATTGTTGATGCCGCGTTCGTGCGTATTCGGATCCTCGAAGCTGTTGGGTGATTTGTCCCCCAATCCGTCGAGGTTGAAGCCGTAGCCAAACCGGCCCTTAACCAACTTTATCCCGGGGTCGGGCGCCGTCTCCGGTGCGGCATAGATGTTGTCCTTGCCGTTACCCCTGATGATCACCAACGGGATCCAAGGCTGAGCTGCGCCACCTTCACCCGGAAAATCCTTCAACGCGGCGTCGATTTCCTCTTTAGAATGTCCGGCGCGCAGCAGGTCGCGCCGATAGAACTCGGTGGCGGACGGGTTGAGGCCGTCAGGACAGTCGCCCTCGCCGAAATAGGAGGCGAGGTAGAACCAGTTCACGACGAAGCTTTTTGTCTCGCTTGTCGCCGCGTAGGCGTGGATCGTAAGCGCGAGCACTGTGACCAGGCTCAATGCCAACTGGCGTCCCATCGTCGGCTTCAGTTTCAACTCATGCTCCCCGCTTGAGAATTCCGAGCGCGCGCGCATTCGATGCAGCGTCGCGGAACCGATGATATTTTCACTTGGTCCGCTACTATCGCCCGCCGGCGCGGAGGCTCAAGCTCGGCCGACTGTGTTTCTTCCCGGCGGCCACTCTGCGATACCGCGAGAACCACTTAGAGTTTTCTCGAACTATTTGCGGGGTACTGATTGCGCTGGGTGGCCGCGGAATTGTGAGCGCGTATCTTGCGCCGACCGCACAATCCATTGGCCGATACTTCGGGTATCGCGAATTGGCCGGCGATGCGCAGCGCATTTCGTCCTGGCTGAAGATAGGGCAGGCATCGTGCAGCACGTCCACCGCATCCGTCGCCGGTTTGCCGCCAGCCTGCGCGGTTCTGAGTGGTCCGCGATTATATCACCGGCCAGGACACACCGACGATGGCCCGCGTTGGACCTATTGGACCGTTGCCGAGTGAAGGGCGGCTCGGTCGCGTGCCGCGGCGCCAACAAATAAGGAGGGCTAGAGGATGGACTATCGAACCATTGAATACACCGTCGAGCCGGACGGTCTCCTCCTTCTCACGCTGGCGCGGCCCGAGAAGCTCAACGCCTTTACCGTGGAGATGTGCGAGGAACTGATCGACGCCTACGGCCGGGCGAGCCAAGACGATGCAGTGCGTGTCATCGTCGTCACCGGATCGGGGCGGGCCTTCTGTGCTGGAATGGATCTTGGCGTCGGCGGCAACGTCTTCGGCTTAAAAGAAGGTCTATCGCCAACGCTCGCCGATCTGCGGCAGGGGCTCGACGATCCGGAACTCGTCCACGGAGTGCGCGATACGGGCGGCCGGGTCGCGCTGGCCATGTTCGACTGCTTGAAGCCGATCGTCGGCGCCGTGAACGGTGTCGCTGTCGGGATTGGGTCCACGATGCTGTTGCCGATGGACTTCCGCCTCGCCGCAAACAATGCGCGCTTCGGATTTGTGTTCGGAAGGCTGGGGATCACGCTCGAAGCCTGCTCGTCCTGGTTTCTGCCGCGCATCGTCGGTCTGCAGCAAGCGCTGGAATGGGTCTATCGCGCCGATATTTTCGATGCGGACGAAGCCTTGGCCAAAGGCTTGATCCGATCGGTCCATTCGCCGGAAACGCTCCTGAGCGACGCGTGTGAGTTTGCCCGATCGCTGGTCGCCAATCGCTCGCCGGTTTCGATCGCTCTGATGCGCCAGATGCTGATGCGGAACAGTTTCCAGCCGGACCCCCTAGAGGCGCATCTGACCGAATCGCTCTCCGTCTACTACACAAGTCAGGCGGACGGTCGGGAAGGGGTGCAGGCGTTTCTTGAGAAGCGGTCGCCGAACTTCTCGGCGCGGGCCTCGAGCATGCCGCCATTCTATCCCTGGTGGCCCGCAGGTGACGACGGGGCTTAGCGCAGCAGCCCTCCGATAGCGAAAAGAAGCGCCTTCACCGGCGATTCCAAGGCGGCGGCAAGTCGTCGTTCGAGCGCGTTCCGGCCGGAATGGCATACCCGAAGTATCAGATCGTGCCCTGTCTCAACTTCAAGCTCGCCGGCGGCGCGTTTTTCATTGAGGTCTCGCCTTGTCCGTCAACAATGCGCCGCACGTCTGGTGTCGCTGTGCTTCGTCCCAACGGGGCAGAGACCGTCGCCTTGGAGTGTTCGTCTGAAGCGAGTGGCGATGTAAAACCAACGGGGAAACAAATGTCACGTTACCTGATTCCGGCCCTCTGCCTGGGCGCTTTGTTATGCGTCGGAAACGCCGTCGCTGCCGATGCGCCCTTCGTGTCGATGAAGGGGCGCTGGGTGCTCAACGTCAAGGAATCGCACTGGAGCCAGGGTGGGCTGACCGGCGGCTTTTGGGATGTCTATGAGGATGACGGGAAGACCCGCAAAAGCCTTCTCGTCCAGAACACGGCCAACGGCAGGATCAACGTCTTCTGGTTCGATGGCCCTTACGGCGATCAGCTCGTCTGGTGCAATGACTGGTACCGCGAGGGCTACAAGAGCACGGGCCCGGCGTCCTTTAGCGTGACCTGGGAAGCTGAGCGCGGCGGCAAGGTGATCAAAGGGGGGCCGGGCGAGTGCAAATACAATGCCGCCGGAACCAAGCTCACCTGCGTCGAGCCCGCCTTCACGGAAGTTTACGACAAAGTCCAATAGCTGGCGCCGGAGTGCTCGAGGAAATGGTTGGCGAGAGCTTCCCCTCCGGGGACGAACGGGCTCGGCCGGCCCGCCAATGCATTGGATTTATGGCTGATGACCTGCGGTTCGCAGGGCGGGTCGGCCGACCGAGGTCCGCGCTGAACATGTGCGCAGGACATGCCGCCCTGGGCGGTTCCTCCCCAACTTCCCCCGGTTGCGATCTCTCGCGAGACGCAGCTGGGGGAGCCTTTATTGTCTCCCAGCTCGCGGGATTGGCAGGTCGCCACTCACGGATGATGGCTGTGCGTTCGTCGCGGTGACGCCAGTTGGCCTTACTCCGGGTATCGAATTGAGAGCCTTCGAAATCCGAGAGCCGACGACTGCACGTTTTTTGTTGCTCCGGAAGTTTGAATAAGGCCTTCGGTCAAGCACCGAATTTCCAGTTTTGATAAATCGCCTTGGAGGAATTGATGCCGTTGGACAACGGATTCGGAGCTCAAGCGACGCTGCCGATCACCGATCACGCGGCGCTGCACGACGCCTTGGAAGCGGGCAACCTTCAGACATTGTTGATGGTCTATGTCCACATTTCCCGCGACAAGGAGATGCTTGAACGCTTTGCTCGTCACCTGACCAATCCCTATGCCGCGCCGTCGGACCTACCTGGCGATCTCGTCGACGAGCTTCGTGGAAAGCTGTTTGCATTGCTGACCCAGGATCCGCCGCCCGTCATCGAGCCGCTCCCGGCAGAACTGATGCAGCGGATGATGAGCGTTGGGGTGGTCAAGACCGTCGCCCACGAGTTCATACCCCTCATGCTGGAACAGGCGGGATTCGAGGCGCCGCCGTCACGGCTGTCGAAGAGGGGCAGAAAACAGCCTCCCGCTGACTTCAAGGTCCTGGTCATCGGCGCCGGCATGGCCGGCCTGGCGGCGGCGATCAAGCTGGAGGATGCCGGCTACAATTTCGAGATCATCGAGAAGAATCCCGAGGTCGGCGGCACTTGGTACGAGAACGTCTATCCCGGCGTCGGGGTCGACACGCCAAGTCATTTCTACTCGCTGTCGTTCGCGCAGTATCCCGACTGGAACAACTATCACCCGCGCGGCCGCGATATGCAGGCGTATCTCGTAGGTGTGGCCGATCGGTTCGATCTCCGCAAATATATACGATTCAGCACCCGCGTTAAGGGAATGCGCTGGGATGACAGCCGGAAGCTCTGGCTCGTCACAATTGCGGATTCAACTGGCGAGCATGTGATCGAAGCCAACGCGATCATCAACGGCCACGGGCCCGCCAATCGCTGGAAGCTCCCGGACATTCCCGGCATCGAAACCTTCGCCGGGCCGGCAATGCACACAGCTGACTGGGATCCGACGTTAGACCTCAAGGGCAAGCGTGTCGCAGTGATCGGCACCGGCGCGAGTGGTGCGCAGGTCATTGCCTCGCTGGCTGCGGAGGTTGCTCATCTGACAGTGTTTCAGCGCTCGAAGCACTGGGTGATGAAGAATCCGGAATATGTGAACGACGTGACCGAGCCAGTGAAATGGGCGCTCAGGCACATACCGCAATATATGCCCTGGTTCCGCTTCCGCTCGTTCTGGTTTGCCTCCGACGGGCTCTACAAGTGGGTGAAGATGGATCCCGCTTGGGCCGGCAACGACTTGGCCATTTCGCAAGCCAACGATGAAGCCCGGCAATATGCGCTGTCGGGCATGGCCGGCGTATTGGGGGAACGGCCCGATGTGCTGGAGAAAATTACCCCTGCCTTTCCAATCTTCAGCAAGCGGATCGTACTCGACGCCGGCTATCCCGGCGCCCTGGGGCGGGAAAATTTTCA
>CAZNNJ010000021.1:0-16164 GCA_964574305.1 uncultured Rhodospirillales bacterium
GGGGGGGGCAGAAGAGAACGGGGGGTGGGTTTGGGGGGTTAGCCGGCTCTTTTGGCTGTTGCCCACAGCGCTGCGGCTTCGGGGTGGCGGGCGCCGGGCGACAAGCGGGCGAGAAAACGCGCGCACGCCTTTTCGCCGTAGGCCTCGCCGATCTCGCGCGCGCCGGCGAGCGCTTCGAGCGCGGCGATGCGCGCATCGTTGGCGCGCCCCGCGACGGCGAGGGCCACGCCGTAAGCGAGCCACGCGCGCGAACGCAACGCGGGCAGCGATTTCTCCGCCTTTTTCACCCCGTCTTGCAGCTTCGACAGCGCTTCTTGCGTTCGCCCTTCGGACAGGCGCGCGATGGCCTCGAGCCGCTCGGCGGCGCCGTCGCCGCCGCCGCCCGCGCGCAGCGTCTCGATCCACGGGTCGTTCCGGAGCACGGGTTTGGCGGCGCACTCTTATGGAGGGGCCGCCTGGGTGCTGGCGACGATACCATGCTCGACGATGACCCAGGCGATGATTCCACCGCCGGCGCCGCCCAGCTCGTAAATCACGTCATAGCTTTCCGGCACCGGAAGCTTGGGATGGCGCCGCTGGAACCGATGGTCTCCGCGCTCCGAGATCATCAGCGGGCGGCCTTCGGCGGCGAGCAGGCCGCATTCGGTCATGCCCTTGTCGCCTCGGCGGCGCGCCAGCAGCCGCAAATCCTTGTCCGTCAGCAGCTTCCGGTCGACGAGCTGCGTTCGCAGATCGTCGCTCGGCGCGGCCTTGTAGCTGGCGCAGAGCGAGAGGTCGGGATGGGCGGCGAAATACGCGTCGACGCCGTCCGATACCTCCGCCGCGAAGGCCGGCGCCGGGAGAACCAGCCCGGATATAAGCAGCATCGCGGCTATTGCGACCTTCATCGGCTTCGCCCCCTCGAGCGCGCTTGACAGGCCGCGCCACAGCCCCTCGGATACACCGAAATCATACGGGGAAACAGCATCATGGACGCCACCGAACAGCCGATCCTGACGACGCTCCGCGACGGCGTCCTCACCATCACGCTGAACCGGCCGCACCGGCTCAACGCCTTCACCGCCGAGATGCATCAGATGATGCTGGAGACGCTGCGCGAGGCCCAGCGCGATCCGGGTGTCAGGGTGATCGTGGTGGCCGGCGCCGGGCGGGGCTTCTGCGCCGGCTATGACGTGGCCGAGGGCGCCAAGCCGGCGCCGGGCGACGAGATCGCGGTCAAATGGGCGGACGATCCCAAATGGATGTCGGTCGAGAATATCGCCGCGCGGCTGCGCGAGGATGCGGAGATACCCTATCTGCTCCACACCATGCCCAAGGTGACGATCGCGGCGATCCGCGGCCCCGCCGCCGGCAGCGGCCTCTGCCTCGCGGCATCGTGCGATATCCGCATGGCATCCGATACGGCCATGTTCAAGACCGCCTTCGCCTCATTGGGCCGCTGCGGCGACCCGGGCGGCAGCTATTACGTCTCGAAGCTGATCGGCCCTTCGCGCACCCGCGAATTCTATTTCCTGGACGAGAAGATGGACGCACGGACCGCGCTCGCGCGGGGGCTCGTCAACGAGGTCGTCGGCGATGCCGTGCTGGACCATGAGGTGACGCGGCTGGCCACCAAGCTCGCCCACGGGCCGAGCGCCGCCTATGGCTATATCAAGCAGAACATCAATTTCTCCGAAACCGCCACCCTGCCGGAGGTTCTGACGGCCGAGGCGATGGCCAATGCCCGCGCCAGCCAGACCCGCGACGCCAAGGAGGCGGTCCAGGCCTTTCTCGAGAAGCGGCCTCCCAAGTTCGAAGGGTATTAGGAAGAGAATTTATCCACAGATGAACGCAGATGAACGCAGATTTTCTGCCTTCGGCAGGTTCAGACCCGCGAAGCGGATAAAATCTTCATCTGCGAAAATCTGTGTCCATCTGTGGATAAAAATCTTGGATTCCCGCCTTCGCGGGAATGACGGCAGTGGGTACGCGCCGGGCGAAATTAGCCGACACATAGCTTTAACCCTGCTATACCGGCCAGGCAGGAGAATCCGGAAAGGACTGCCATGGACATGGGAGGTAGCCGGCCGTTGTTCGGGCTGATGCAGGATTGGCCGCTGACGACGGACAAGTTCATCGCGCATGCGTACCGCTGGAACCCGCGGCGCGAAGTCGTCTCGCGGCAGTGCGACGGAAGCATACAGCGCCGCACCTACGCCGACATGTATGAAGGTTCCAAGCGCATCTCCGCCGCGCTGATCGCCCACGGCATCAGGCTCGGCGACCGGGTCGCGACCCTGGCGATGAACAGCGCCGATCACCTCACCGCCTGGTACGGCATCTCCGGCATCGGCGCGGTCTATCACACGCTCAATCCGCGCCTGTTCCTCGATCAGCTCGCCTATATCGTGAACCATGCGCAGGACCGGCTGATCTTCGCCGATGGCATGTTTGCACCGATCCTGCAGGCCCTGCTGCCGCGCTGCCCGGGCATCGAACTGGTGGTGTTCCTGAACCCGCCGCTTCAGGCGGTCGAGCTGCCGGTCGCTTCCGTGTCGCTGCAGGATTTCGCCGCCGGCCATGACGAAGACGTCGCCTGGGGCGATTTCGACGAGCGCAGCGCCTGCGGCCTTTGCTACACCTCGGGCACCACCGGCCTGCCCAAGGGCGTGCTCTATTCCCACCGCTCCAACTTCCTGCATGCGCTGACCTCGGTCGCGCCGGACGTGCTGGATCTGGGCTCGCGCGACACGATCCTGGCGATCGTGCCGATGTTCCACGCCAATGCCTGGGGCCTGGCCTTCGCCTCTCCCGCCATCGGCGCCAATCTGATCCTGCCGGGACCGCGGCTGGACGGCGCCTCGGTGCATGAGCTGATCATGACCGAGACGGTGACCTTCGCCGCCGGCGTGCCGACCGTGTGGCTGGCGCTGCTCGACTATCTCGACGCCAACGGGCTCGGGCTCGGCACGCTGGAGCGCGTCATCATCGGCGGCTCGGCGATGCCGGAGGTGATGCTGCGCCGGTTCAAGGCGCGCGATATCGAGGTCACCCATGCCTGGGGCATGACCGAGATGTCGCCGATGGGCACGGTCTGCACCCTGTCGCCGCGGGTGCGGACGCTGCCGTTCGAGGATCAGGTGCGCTATCGCATGAAGCAGGGCCGGCCGCCCTTCGGCGTCGATATGCGGCTGGCGGGCGACGACGGCGCCCCGCTGCCGCATGACGGCAAGACCGTCGGCCACCTGCTGGTGCGCGGCCCCGGCGTCACCCGCGCCTATCTGGGCGAGGACCGTGACGCGATCGACGCGGACGGCTGGTTCGATACCGGCGACATCGCGACGATCTGCCCGGAGGGCTATATGCAGATCACCGACCGGGCCAAGGACGTGATCAAGTCCGGCGGCGAGT
Source organism: uncultured Rhodospirillales bacterium (assembly GCA_964574305.1). Classification (GTDB taxonomy): domain Bacteria; phylum Pseudomonadota; class Alphaproteobacteria; order BOG-932; family Roseiterribacteraceae; genus BOG-932. The sequence goes on from CAZNNJ010000021.1 coordinate 3,391, forward strand.
GGATCAGTTCGCTCGAGATCGAAAGCGCGGTGTCGATGCACGCCAAGGTCGCGCTCGCCGCCGCCATCGGCGTGCCGCACCCGAAATGGGACGAGCGGCCGGTCCTCTATCTGACCCTGAAGCCAGGCGTGGAGGCAACGCCGGACGAGTTCGTCGAGTTCCTGCGCAGTCGCATCGCCAAATGGTGGCTGCCGGACGCGGTCTATTTCCTGGACGAGATGCCGGTCGGCGCGACCGGCAAGGTCGACAAGAAGGTGCTGCGGGCGAAATGCCTGGCCGAGAACGGCGCGCTTACGGCTTCGCCGGCGGCTTAGACCCCGGCGGGCCGGGTAGCAGCTCGATCGTCTTGAAATAGCAGTCCTCGCCCCTGACCTCGATCGAATCGAATTTGGTCAGCGGCAGCGGCGGCGTGGTGCGGATGCCGACATGCTCGGTGGAGGACAGGTTCTGGCACGGCGCGATGAAGGTCGCATGGTACCATTTGCGGTCGTCGGTCTGGATATAGATCCCGGCCGACCCGTCGGCGCGCCAATCATAGATATTGCCGAACTCGGTGAAGGGGATGCCGGCCTCCGCTGGAGATACGGACGGGCCCTTCTGGCCCAGGGACCCGCAGCCGGCGAGCGCAAGTATCGCAAGCGCCAACGGAAATAACTTCCGCACGGAAAACTCCTGAAATCGAACGGAATACAGACGCTGATTCTACGGCGAACTAACGCTTTTCCGGCGGCAGGGCTGCGATGATCTCCTGCGAGAACCAGTCGACATTGGCAAGATATTCCGACCGGTCGCGGCAGGGCATGGCGATCGAGGACCAGGTGACGCCGATCTCGGCCAGCTCGCTCAAGCCGTCGATGACGGCCGAAACCTCAGGCCGGACGCCGCTCTGCATGGTCAGCCCGAACGGCGTCATGCAGACATCGAACGGGCGGGTGCGGCCGATCTCGGCGGCGCGGGCCTTTGCTTCCCTGATCTTGTTTCCGAGATCCTCGGCCGAGACGATCTCGCCGGTGCGGACGCGCTCGTGCACCTTGCCCTTGACCGGAAAAGGGGCCCAGCCTTGGCAGGTTTCGACCGCGCGGCGGTTGGCCCGCTCGCTGTTGCCGCCGACCCAGATCGGCGGGTGCGGCGTCTGCAGCGGCGCCGGCAGGGCGGTGTTGCCGTCGGCCTGGAAATATTCACCCTGGAAGCTGACCGACTGGCCGGTCCAGACCTGCTTCATCAGGTCGATCGCCTCGTCCATCACCGCGCCGCGGCCGGTGAAGATCGCGCCCAGCGCCTTGAACTCGCCCTCCAGATAGCCCGAGCCGATGCCCATGATCACCCGGCCGCCCGACAGCACGTCCAGGCTGGCGACCGATTTCGCCGTCATGAACGGGTTGCGGTAGGGCATGACGATGATGTTGGTATGCAGCTTGAGCGTGGTCGTCGCCGCCGCGGCGAAGGCCAGCGCGACGAACGGGTCGAGCGCATGGTGGCCGCCCGATTCCAGCCAGCGGTCGGCGGGGGCCGGATGGTCGGTGACGTAAGCCGCGTCGATGCCCGCCCGCTCCAGCGCCTGCGCCATCTCGGCGACGGCGGACGCGGTCAGGAACTGGTCCGGGCTGCGGACATGATCGACCGGCAGGTGGAAGGTGAATTTCATCTCCGGATCGTCTCCCCTTCAACGCTGTCAGCCGTTTCCGGCTTGCTCACTCTCATACACCGTCATGGCCGGGCTTGACCCGGCCATCCACGCGCTTCCGCTCGCGCTGGAGATCATCGTTCTGCACCTGGACATTCCCCGTGGATGGCCGGGTCAAGCCCGGCCATGACGATAAGGAGGGGTGCTCCCATGTGGAATTTTATTCCTAATCCAAGGCGCGATTCCAAACAACCACTTGCTTGGTTCCGTCAGGTTTATATCATGGCCCGGCCCGCCGCTGATGTGAGGCGGTCCAGAGACAATCGACAGGGAATCCGGGAATGAGCGCCCAGCCGCACGATTACGATCTGATCATCCGCAACGGTTATGTCGTCGATGGGTCGGGCCTGCCGCGCCGGCGCGTCGATGTCGGCATCCGCGACGGCAAAGTGGCGAAGCTGGCGCACCTGGAGGACAAGACAGCCGCCCAAGAGATCGACGCCAAGGGCATGATCGTCGCGCCGGGCATCGTCGACGCCCACACCCATTACGATCCGCAGATCACCTTCGACCCCTATGCCACAATGTCCTGCTATCACGGCGTGACCACCGTGGTGGCAGGCAATTGCGGCTTCTCCGTCGCCCCCTGCAAGAAGCAGGACCGTGAGGCGCTGACCGCCATCTTCGCCCGGGTCGAGGACATGGACCCGATCGCGATGAGCGGCATCACCTGGGACGAGTTCGAGACCTTCAAGGAGTTTCTGGACAGCCGCAAGGGCAAGCTTGGGGTGAATTTCGCCTGCTATATCGGCCATTCCAACCTGCGCCGCTGGGTGATGGGTGACGACGCGATCAAGCGCACCGCGACCGACGCGGAGATCGCCCAGATGTGCGCGATGGTGCGCGAGGCGATGGAGGCCGGCGCGGCAGGCTTCTCGTCCTCAATGGCGCCGACGCACCTGGACATCCACGACCGGCCGGTGCCGTCGCGCCAGGCCGACAAGCGCGAGGTGCTGGCTCTGGTCGCCGAGGTGGGCAAGGCCGGGCACGGCTCGATCGCCTTCCTGCCGTCCAGCGCCATCGGCGGCATCACGCCCGAGGACCAGGACTATCTGATCGAGATCGGCCAGGCGAGCGGCCTGCCGGTGATCATCCAGGGGCTGGGCGGCCGCAACAAGGTCGACGCGCCGACCGCGACCTGGGAGGCGTCGCAGATCTTTCTCGACGACGCCGTCAGGCGCGGCGGGCCGGTCTTCTCGCTGCTGATCACGAGGCCGTTCGACCGCTCGCTGGTCATCGGCCCGGCCAACCTGCATTACCGCGCCGTGCCGTCCTGGATGACGATGCTGAACCTGCCCGAGCCGGAACGCGCCGCGCTGCTGCGCGATGCCAATGCGCGCGAGGAGCTGCGCCGGGCGGTCGAGAACTACAACCGCGATCCCGCCAAGGGCACCACTGTGCCGCCGCCGCTGTGGACCACGGTGTTCATCGACCGGGTCGCCGACGAAGCCCACAAGCCGCTGCAGGGCCGCTCGATCCAGGACCTGGCCGACGAGCAGGGCAAGGCACCAGCCGACGTCATTCTCGATCTGGCGCTGGCGGAGAACTTCAAGACCGAGTTCCGCTGGCGCACCGAGAGCCCGGAATGGCGCGATGCCGTTCAGGCGGCGCAGCGCGATCCGCGCATGATCATCGGCACGTCCGACGGCGGCGCCCATCTGGCCAAGGATGACGGCTCGGACTGGAGCTCCTACTTCCTGCGCTCCTGGGTGCTCGACCGCGGCGTCTGGAGCCTGGAGGAGGGCGTGCGCCAGATCACCCAGATCCCGGCGGCGCTGATCGGGCTCAACGACCGCGGCTTCCTCAAGGTCGGCAACTGGGCCGACATCATGATCTTCGACCCCGAGACCATCGGCCCGTGGAAAAAGGAATTCACCCACGACCTGCCAGGCGGCGTCGGCCGGGTGAAGGCCTGGGGCAAGGGCGTGAAGGCGACCATCGTCAACGGCCAGCCGATCGTGCTGGACGGGCAGTTGATGAGCAATCTGCCGGGCCAGGTGGTGCGCCCGAACTGACCCGGCCCCTAGCCGTCGATGGAAGCCGCGGCCTTCGCAATGAACTCAGCCACGGCTTCCGGCTGCGAAAGCATAGGCACGTGGCTGCTTTGAAGCACCAGGGTTTCCGCACCCATGCGATCCGCGGAGTCGCGTTCGACAGCCGGCGGGATGGTCTCGTCCTGCGCGGCGACTAGGTACCAACACGGTTTCGAGCGCCAAGCCGCCTGGGAAACTTTGTCACTGAAGCACCGGGCGGCGAGCGGGCCCTGCGTAGCGTAGACGATGTCGGCTTCGGCAACGGGAATGTCCTGCACGAAATGCCGGCGCACACCCTCGGGCGTGAGCGCGACATAGCCGTCGCCGTAAGCTTTGATCTCCGCGGCCGCGGGGGCAGGCGTGTAGTCCTTCCACCAATCGCCGAACGACTGCCCGCTGTCGGGGGCCCCGGCGGCGACATACACCAACCCCTTGACCTGCGGGTGGTTGCCCGCCTCGGTGATGACCGCGCCTCCCCACGAATGGCCGACCAGAAGGACGGGACCCTGCTGCACGCCGATCACACGATGCGCGGCCGCCACGTCGTCAGCGAGCTAGCTTAGAGGGTTCTGGACCGCGACCGCCTTCAAGCCCCGTTTCGTCAGAAACGGGATGACTTTGGCCCAGCAAGAGCCATCTGCAAACGCTCCGTGAACCAGCACTATGGTTTCAATGGCCATGTCGCTTCTCCCTGCCATGTGGAACTGCGGTATTACTCAGGCATGTGTAAGGCTTACTCCCTGGCTGGCAACGCGATCGCCTTTGAACAATAGTCGTCGATCGCGGTGAAAATGTCGGGCCGCGCCGGTTTCCAGCCGAGCACCATCCGGGTCCGTGCGCTTGATGCCGGCATATGCAGGCCGACGAACATCGCGGCCGGTCCGAAATGGTCTTGTGCGTCCTCGGCCGGCTTCGACACTGTGGGCACGCCAAGCCGGTTGCCGATGGCCTCGGCGAAGACCTTGAAGGGTACTGCTTCCTCCGCGACTGCATGATAGCGACGCTCGGTCACGCCACTCTCCAGCGCGAGCCGGTAGACTCGTGCTGCGTCGGCGCGATGAACCGCTGACCACATGTTGCTGGCGCCATCGAGATATGCGGAGGCGCCCGTCCGACGGGCGAGGTCGACGAAAATGGGGATGAAGGTGTGCCCTTCGCCGTCGCCATGCACCAAGGGCGCGACCCGCACCAGCGCGGCGTGCACGCCATTGTCGGCGAGCGCGTCGATGGCCGCCTCGGTGGCGCGGGGTGCGCTTTCGCTGACGGGCGGGGCTTTGTGGTCCTCGACTATCGGGCGGTCGGTACCGAAGCCGAACCCCCCGGTCGCGATCAGCGGCCGGCCGCTGCCGCGCAGCGCATCGCCCATTGCCGCGATCGCACGTGCATCCTCTTCGCAGCATTCGCGAAAACGCGTCAGGTCGAAGTCGAAGGCGGTATGGATCACGGCATCGGCGCCGCACGCGCCGTCATGCAGTATCTTCAGATCGGCGAGCGTCCCGCGAAGGACATCGGCGCCCTGAGCCGCGACGGCGGCGGCGCCGCTGTCCGAGCGGGCGAGGCCGGTGACCTGATGGCCGTTCGCGACCAACTCGCGGACAACGGCCGACCCGACCCACCCGTTAGCACCCGTTACGAAAACGCGCATGAAAGCCCCTCGACCCAACGACAGGCGGACAGGCTATACCTGTGGCAATGATGCGATTAGCACTTATAATCGGCATACCATTATATCTGGAGTGCATGAGTGCGCCGCGAGCAGCTTGTCGATCTCAACGCATTCCTGACCGTCGCCGAGGCGCAGAGCTTCACGCGCGCTGCCGCGAAGCTCGGCACGTCGCAATCGTCGCTCAGCCGCACGATCGGGCGATTGGAGGAAAGGCTCGGCGTGCGCCTGCTGACGCGAACGACCCGCAAGGTTGCGCCCACGGATGCGGGCGAGCGATTGCTCGAAACGCTGAGACCGGCGCTCGACAGCATATCCACCGAACTGACATCCCTCGCGGAGCTGCGCGAAAAGCCGGCGGGCACGATCAGGATAACGGCCACGGAGCAGGCGGCGGACAGCGTCTTGTGGCCCGCCCTCGAAAGGCTGCTGCCCAACTATCCCGATATCCATGTGGAGCTGAGCATCGATTTGGAATTTGCGGATATCGTAGAGCAACGGTTCGATGCCGGGGTCAGGCTCGGCGGCGCCGTCGCCAGGGACATGGTCGCGTTACGGATCGGGCCGGACCTGCGCATGGCCGTGGTCGCCGCGCCGGGCTACTTCGAAACACACGAACCTCCCAGGACACCTCACGATCTCGCCGAACATGATTGCATCAACCTGCGCCTGCTAAGCGCGGGCGGCCTCTTTGCCTGGCGATTTGAGAAGGCGGGCCACGCCGCCAGAGTGCGCGTCGACGGACGGCTCGCTTTCAACAGCCCGGCCATGATCGTCCGTGCCGCCGTGGCCGGCTTCGGCCTTGCTTATGTGATTGAGGATCGGGTTGGCGCGCAGCTGGCGGATGGAAGCCTGATCCGTGTGCTGCAAGACTGGTGCCCTGCCGTTTCGGGATATCATCTGTACTACCCAAGCCGGCGACAGCATTCCGCGGCTTTCGCCGTGCTGATCGAGCATCTTCGATATCGAGGCGACGCGTCCATTACGGCCTTCCCGGCGACGTGAAACTTAGAGCGAGCGCGTTGTGGAAATCCGCTGCATTATACGAGACGAGCTTCGAACCTGCGCCCTCCGCCGCCGGAGGGCGGCGCTTTAAACAGAATAAGGAATAGAGGGATGGACTTCGCCGACAGGCAAGCGATCGAAAGCCTGATCTTCCGCTATGTCCGCATGGTCGACACCTGCCAATGGCACGAGCTGGGCCAACTTTTCGTCCACGCGGTGATCACCGCCAACGGCGGGGACGGCGTACGGCTGGAGGGCGCCGAGACGATCGGCAATCACTGGCGCGACGTGAACCGGCAATACGACAACGGCACGCTGAACACCCAGCACATCGTCACCAACCTGGAATTCGACGAGTTGCCGAACAGCGACATCAGCGTCCATTCCTGCTTCACCGTCCTCCAGGCGACCCCCGCCCTGCCGCTACAGCCCATCGTCGCCGGTAGGTACACCGACGTGTTCGAGAAAGCGGACGGCAAGTGGCGGTTCAAATCGAAGCTGATCGATGTGCGGCTCATCGGGAATGTGAGCCAGCATTTGAATATCAAGCTCGGCGGTTGAATGTAGGGTGGGCTGAGCGCAACTCCTTAGTCGAAGACATCGATACATTGCAGTAGAAATGTTTTTTCCGTATCCTTCCGCACCCAATGGCGCTGAATGGACCTGTCTCGATGCTGACCTTCAATCCCTACGATCGCGAATACGGGATCAATCCCTACCCGCTCTATGCGCGGCTGCGGGACGAGGCGCCGGTCTATCACAATCCCGAGATGAATTTCTGGGCGCTTACCCGCTTTGAGGACGTGATGAACGGCCATCGCGACGCCAAGCTGTTCTCCAGCGCCGGCGGCGTGACGATCGAGGGCACCGAGAAGGCGATGCCGTTCCTGATCGTCAAGGACCAGCCCGAACATACCTGGGCCAAGGCGCTGGTCGTGAAGATGTTCAGCCGTCATCGCATGATGGCGCTGGATGCGTTCATGCGGACCAAGGCGGCGGAACTCCTGGAGACTGCCTATGAAAAGCATGGTCCCGACGGCGAGTTCGATTTCGTCAAGGAATTCAGCGTCCAGCTGCCGCTCAGCGTCATCAGCGAGTTGCTTGGCATTCCCGAGGATCTGAGGGCTGAAATCCATCGATTGAGCAACGTCACCATCGCGCGCGGTCCGGACATGGACCAGCAGGCGGCGGGACTGGCGACGATGCGGACCATGGAAATCTATATGGGCCTGGCCGCCGACCGCCGGGCCAATCCCCGCGACGATGTCGTCTCCATGCTGATCGCCGAGGAGGTCAAGGACGAGAGCGGCGGCACCCATCACATGGAAGACCACGAGATCGCCGCGCGCTTTCTCGAGATGGGCTTCGCCGGCCATGAAACCGTCGCCAAGGCGATTCCGAATGGAGCGATAGCGTTCCACCACTTCCCCGAGGAGAAGCAACGCCTGCTGGAGGACCGCAGCCTGCTCAAGAATGCGGTCGACGAGATCCTGCGTTACGACCCGCCGTCGCAACTGCAAGGCCGTACCACGTCCACCGACGTGACCCTTCACGGTGTTACCATCCCCGAAGGTGAAAAGGTGATGCTGGTTACCGGCGCCGCTACGCGCGACCCGCGCCAGTTCGAACGGGCCGATAGGTTCGACATAACCCGCCCGGTCAGCGACTACCTGTCGGTGTTCTTCGGCTTTGGCGTCCATAAATGCCTGGGCATTCATCTGGCGCGCCAGGAGATTGGCGTGGCTTTCGACGAGCTCTTGAGCCGCTTCCCCAATTACGATGTCGATCCGGCGCGCGCGACCCGTGCCGTGCTCAGCAACGTTCGCGGCGTTGCCTCACTGCCGATCAAGCTGGGACGCCACGCATAAGGCGCGGCTTGAAAGTTTCGAGGCACATCACCCGAAATAAGCCTGCCCACCATCCAGCGGCATGGTGAGCCCGGTCACGTAACCGGCATCCGGCCCCACCAGAAATACAACCGCCCGCCCGATATCCCGCTCCGGGTCGCCGATGCGGCCCAGCGGGATGGCGGCGACGGTTTCGCGGGCGGCGTCGAGGTCGACCTCGAACCAGTGGTCGAGTGCCGGGGTGCTGGCGAAGGGGGCGATGGTGTTTACGCGGATATCGTCCCTACTGTTCCGAAGATAGACGCGCGGCGGAAGCCGGAATCGCATCGGGAGCGACGAGATTCGCGTCGGCACATATTGCAAATGCGAATGCGTTGCAGTAGCGAACTGTCGTCAGCCAAAGATAAAGGATGGGATGATGACGCCGCGCCTGATCCGTTCAGCGCTTATGGTACTCGCCGTGAGCCCCGTTGCCCTGGCAGTGGGCGCCGGTCTGGCCATGGCCGCGACCGATACGCAGAGTTCCGGCGAGGCCTCGTCGCAGAAGATCAACGAAATGCTCCTGCACCGCCTCGACATGATGGAGAAGCGCGTCAGGACCCTCGAGCAGGAGCTGCGGCGCCGGGATGAGGCCGATGCTTCGGCGAAGACCAAGACAAAGCACGTTGCCGTCAACGAACCGCCGGCACCGCCACCACAGCCCTCCGCCCCGCCTACCGCGCCGGCTCAACGCCCGATACCGGCCGCGACCACTGCGGCCGAGCCGGCCAAGGACAAGGGCATCTTCGGCCTCGTGCAGGCCCCGGCGGAAGGGCTCAAGCTTGGAATGTACGGCGAGGTGAAATTCGGCAGCCAGCAAAACCCGAACGACAACGGCCACTGGCAGAACGGTTTCGACATGGCGCGCCTCGTGCTTTTGCCGACCTATCAGTTCACCGACAGCATCGTCTTCAATTCGGAGATCGAATTCGAGCATTCCGGCTCCGGCTTCGACGCCGACGACAAGCTGCACGGGACGGCCGAGGTCGAGCAGGCCTATGTCGACTTTCTGATCTCGCCCTATTTCAACATCCGCTCCCCCGGTGTCGACCTGATCCCGGTCGGCTATACCAACCTGCATCATGAGCCGACGCTGTTCTATTCGGTGAACCGGCCGGAGCTCGCGAACGCGCTGGTCCCGACCACCTGGGCGTCTCCGGCCGCCGCCATCTATGGCAAGGTGACCGACGGCCTGCGGTACGAACTGCAGGTCAGCAGCGCGCTGGAAGATTTCGGCGACGATTTCAGCAAGCGCACGGATGGCGGCACCGTTCCGCCGTTTCCGACGCCCTATGCCGCCGGCATCGACGGCATCGACGCGCTCGGCTTCGCCCGTCCGCCGCGCGGCGGATTCAGCCAGCTCAGCAACGATGTCGGGCTCACGGCGCGGCTCGACTACCAGCCTGTTTTCCTGCCCGGCTTCGCCGGCAGCACCAGCATTTACTATACCGCGAACACGACGCCGCGCGGCGCGCATGCCGATACCGGCTCCACTCTCGGCCATTCCAGCCTGACCTTGCTCGACAGCGAGTTCCGTTACCGCGTTCCGCGCTCGGGCTGGGAATTCCGCGGTGAATATGCCCAGGCATTCTTCGGCAGCCCGGCCAACCTGCGCGCCAACAACGATGGCGACCCTGAGAACAATGTCGGCGACACGATGTTCGGGCTGTCCGGCGAGATTGCCTACCACCTGATGCTGGGCGACTATCTCGGCTCGAGCTGGGAGGCAGTTCCATTCTACCGCTATACCTATCAGAATCTGCAGACGAGCGGCTTCCGCGGCACCGACGCCAACACGCCGACGGGCGCGGGAAAGCAGCAATTCCACACCGTCGGCATTGCCGTATTCCCGACGCCGGAATTGGCTTTGAAGCTGAATTATCAGAAAGCGCTCAGCGATCAGCCGGGCGGTCCAAAAAGCGATTCCGTGCTCGGCGGAGTCGGGTTTTTCTTCCCGTGACGGTGAGGCAGGCCGCCGCATGAGCCGGCATGCATTCTGGATCGTTCCGGCCGCGATCGCTCTGACCCTGACCGTGCCGGCCGGCGCGGTCGAACTCGTTTCCCTGTCCGACGCGCAGAAGGCGGCCTTTCCGTCCGCGACCGAATTCGTCAGCGCGGATATCGTTTTCGACGACGCGCAAAAGGAGGGCATCCGAAAGCTGTCCGGGCAAGAGGTGCGCACGGGCGGCGAGCAGGTCTGGAGGGCGCAGGCGAACGATACGCCGCTCGGCTATTTCTTCCTCGACTACGTGATCGGGAAGCATCTCCAGATCGACTATGCCGTCGCGCTGTCGCCCGATGGCCGCGTTCTACGCGTCGAGATTCTCAATTATCGGGAGTCCTATGGCGGAGAGGTCGCCGGGGCGGATTGGCTGGCGCAGTTCAAGGGCAAGACGATCGCCGATCCGTTTCAGCTGAACGCCGACATACTCAACATATCCGGCGCGACATTGTCGTCGCGGCACATTGCCGAAGGCGTCAAGCGGGTGCTCGCGACCTTCGCGGTGTGTCTGAAAGGCCAGTGAGGCGATGACCGGCAGCCAATCGGCCGGGCGCGTCCTCGTCACCGGCGCTGGAGGATTTCTGGGGAGCCATGTTGTCCGCGCCCTGGCCCGGCGACTACGCGATGACCCCGCACGGGCGGCTGCTGGCCGCGGCGGCGTTCGGCGACCTGCCCTTCGCGATCGATTCGGGCCTGGCCTGCGTCGGCATCGAGGACGCGGCGCGGGGGTGGTGCTTGCCGAGCGGAAGGGCCGCATCGGCGAGCGCTATATCGTCTCCGACCGCTGGCTGACCTACAAGGAGCTTTACGGGATCGCCGCCGACCAAGCCGGCACCAAGGTCAAGTTCCGCACCATGCCGATCTGGCTGCTTTACGTGCTGGGTTTCACCGCCGACATCGTCGCCCGGCTTCGCGGCCGCGACAGCCAGCTCTCGGTCGAAAGCGCCCGGCTGAGCCACCTGATGAACGACATGGATTCGAGCAAGGCCCGCCGCGAGCTGGGCTGGTCGCCCAGACCGGTCGAAGACTCCATCCGCGCCGCGATCGACTTCTATAAAGCGCGCCGCGTGCCAAGATGATCTTTGGGGTCGATGACTGACCAAGTTTCGCAGGGACATGAAACCAATGGCCACCCAAACACCGAAAGTGGCAGTGGTTTGGCGCCAGCAGCTTCTTCAGCTTGGCGTTCTCATCCTCGAGCGTCTTCAGCCGACGGGCCTCCGACACCTCCAGCCCGCCATACTTCGACTTCCACTTGAAAAACGTCCTCTGGCTGATCCCGTGCTTGCGGCACATGTCCGCCGTCTTCCCGCCCGCCTCCTGCTCGCGCAGGATCCCGATGATCTGCTCGTCCGTGAACCGCGATCGCTTCGTCTTCCGTCTCCTTCAAGGGACGGACTCTACTCAGTTCTGGAGGAATTTCAGGGGCTCAGGTCACTATCTATACCCCCATCGAGGGCCATCAAGGGGAGGGCTTTAAACCGCTATTCTCATGCTTCATATCTCTACCCCTCGATGGGGGAGGCTTGGCGGCGGCGAGTGCCTCCGCCAGAAAAGCGGGAGGCACAATGCACCAAACCATCAAAGCCGAACCCTTCCGCATCTCCGTCCCGGACGCGGTGCTCGCCGACCTGAAGGATCGGCTCGCCAAGACCCGCTGGCCGATCGAGGCCAAGGCGGCGCCTTGGACCTATGGTGCCAGCCTCGCCTACATGCGGGACACGGTCGATTACTGGCTGAACACGTACGACTGGCGGAAGTCGGAGGCGGCGCTGAACCGCTTCCCGAACTACAAGGCCGATTTCGACGGCAAGCAGGTCCATTTCATCCTGGAGCGCGGTTCGGGGCCCGATCCGCTGCCGCTGATCCTGACCCACGGCTGGCCGGGATCGGTAGTGGAATTCCTGGATGTGATCGAGCCGCTGGCCCATCCCGAGCGGTTCGGAGGGAAGGCGGAGGATGGCTTCACCGTGGTGGTGCCCAGCCTGCCCGGCTATGGCTTTTCCGATCCGCCCGACGCGCCGATCGCGCCGCGCGAGATTGCGCCCATCTGGTCGCGGCTGATGCTCGACGTGCTGGGCTGCGACCGCTATGTCGCGCAGGGCGGCGACTGGGGCGGGATCGTGACCTCATGGCTGGCGCTGGACCATCCCGAGCGGCTGAAGGCGATCCATCTCAATATCGTCGGCTTCAACCCGGAGATACCGGACGACGACCCGCTGACTGCGGAGGAGGAAGACTGGCAGCGCCGCAACGCCGCGCGGCGCGACGGGGAGATCGCCTATCACCAGATCAACGGCACCAAGCCGCAGACCTTGTCTTACGGCCTGACCGATTCGCCGGTCGGCTGCGCCGCCTGGATATTGGAGAAGTTCCACGGCTGGAGCGTGCCGGGCCGCGATGTGGCGTCCCCCTTCCACCGCCACCCCCTGCCGGCCAATGTCATTGCTGATTGGCCGAACGGGCCGCACCGCCCCTCCCTGGCTTTAAAAACCCTCCCT
>CAZNNJ010000021.1:16174-19085 GCA_964574305.1 uncultured Rhodospirillales bacterium
GGCCCGGCCCCGCGCCCGGCGCGAGGGCCATCCCTATTGGCTGAACGGCTCGAACGCCGCGGCCTGGCTTTATAAATCACTGCTGGACGGCAGCGGGCGCAAGCTGCCTGAGGGACGTTTCGTCGATATTCCGACGGCGATGCTGCTGTTCCCGGACGATATCGCCGTACCGGCGCCCGACCGCTGGATCAGGCGCAGCTATAACCTGGTCCAGCGTCACGATGCACCGAGCGGTGGGCATTTCGCGGCCTTCGAAAACGGACCGCTGTTCGTGAACGACGTGCGCGGGTTTTTCCGGCCCCTCAGGTAGAGCCGGAAAACCCGTCAAAAGCCTCAGTAGCCGGGGGGCGGCGGAGGCGGAGCGTTGTAGCCCTGAGCCGGGGGCGGATTATAGCTGCGCGGCGCCTCGGCCCGATAGCCCGGCACCTGGTTGCCCCTGCTGTACATGCACTGCGAATAGGCGATGTCGTACTGCCGCTGGATGCCGCCCTGCTCGTACTGCGAGCCGTTGGCGCCATAGGCGGTGCCGGCAAGCGCACCTGCGCCGGCACCGATCGCGGCACCCTGGCCGCCGCCGGCAGCCGCGCCGAGGCCGGCACCCAGCACCGTGCCGAGGACAGCAGCACCGACAGCCCGATTGTTGGCTTCCCGCGCCTGCCCACCGACCTGGTTGTTGGCGTAGTTCTGGCAGACCGCCTGGTCCTGCTGGAAGACCTCGAACGGCTTGCCCTGACCAGGCATCACCTGGACCCGCGGGCCGAGCGGCTCGTGCGCGCAGGCTCCCAGCAACAGGGACGCCGCGACGACGCCGGCAACGGAATGAAATGTCTTCATCGATCTCCCCTTACTTGCGCGGCACTTCCCGCCACGGGGTGCTGCACGATGGAACGCTGGGATAATAACCCCGCGGGTTGTCACAATAATAGGAATACTGCTGCGGCGGCGCGATATAGCTCGGTGCAGGGGCCGGGGCGTAGACGACCGGCGGCGGCGCGTAGACGACCGCGGGCGGATAGTAATAGGGCGTGTAGCCATAGCCGTAGCCATAGAACGGCACGCCGATGCCGACGCCGACGAACACGCGGGCATCGGCTTTCTGCGGCAGCGCCGCGACGCCGGCCGTGAGCGCCAGAGCGCCCAGGATCAAAGCGGATCGTTTCAACATCGGGACTCTCCCCTGCTCAACTCAACAACGCCCGGAACATGCGGGATGTTCAAGCTCGGTGAACGGACGGGCCGCCGAAATCCAGCGTTGCCCAATTCCAACGCTACGGGGGGGGCGCAACACTGTTCATCCGCGCTACGAACATCGTGGCCTGTTGGATTAGAAAAGCTTGATGTCGAAAAAAAGGCGCAGATTCTTGTCAAACCGTGACTTTCCGGTGACGGGATCTATTCCTCCCGCAGCGCGGCGGCGACAAAGTTGGGGACGATCGGCGAGCGGTTGTCCTTGAGCCAGGCCAGCACGAGCGGCAGCGGCAGCGAGAAATCGGCGACCTCCCGCGATATCACGGTGGCCGGCGCGCGGTCCCTTTGGCTGGTGATCAGGAAGCCCAGCCCGATTCCCGCCGAGACCAGGCAGTTGAGAATATCGGCTGAGGGATTCTCGGCCACGATATTGGGCGCGATCCCGCGTTCGCGGAACGCCGCCATCAGCCGCTCATGGGTCGAAGGAGCGTGCCATTTGGACGGAAAGATCAACGGTTCGCCCCTGAGATCGTCCAGCGTGATCCGGACCTTGTCCGCCAGCCGGTGGCCCTGCGGCAACGCGAGCAGGAAATCGTCGGTCATGACCGGCGTCCAGTCGAACACCGTCTCGTCCCCCGCCTCGGCATAGAAGAAGCCGACATCGATCCGTCCCTTGCGCAGATCCTCGCGCTGGTTCTTGGAACGCATGGCGATGAGGTCGATCTGCACGTCGGGATAGGCCGACTGGAACCGGCGCAGCGCCTCGACCAGCAGCGGCTGGGCGGCGACCGCCTCGGTGAAGGCGACGCGCAGATGCCCGGTCTGGCCGCGCTCGACCCGCTGGACCCGAAGCGTCGCCTCGTCGACGCTCTCCAGGATACGGCGCACGTCCGCCAGATACTGCTCGCCGCTGCCGGTCAGCCTGACCCCGCGCGGCAGCCGCTCGAACAGGCGCACGCCGCCCAGATCCTCCTCCAGCGCGCTGATATGCCGGGAGAGCGCCGACTGGGCGATATTGAGGCGGGCCGCTGCGCGCTGGAAATTCTCCTCCTCCGCCGCGGCCAGGAAGAACGGGAAATGCTTGGTGATCATGGGGGCAGATTAGCACCCAGCCTTGCCGTCGCCAGATCGGAAACTGCTCTATTCGGCACTTGTCATGGGGTTTGGGCGGATCGAAGATGCGCCCGCAATTTCCCCTCGCCCGTGAAACGGGAGAGGGAGGGGCCCGCGCTAGCGGGAGGGTGAGGGTTCATAAAACGCTAAAGCCCCCCTCACCCTCCCATCGCTGGCGCGACGGGCCCCACCCTCTCCCGCTTTGCGGGCGAGGGAATTCAAGGAGGAGGAAGAACCATGGCCGATCACATCACCCGCTATGACAAGATGCCGATCCCGGCGATGGAGGCCAATACCGAGTATTTCGATGCCGGCACCATCCGCATCGGAGTCGAGTACCGCGTGCTGAACGACGCGGTCGCGGCAGTGGCGCGCCTTAACCTGATGGCCTCCTCCGGCGGGGAGACTGGCAAGATCACCGAACTCGACGATTGCGGCGTGTCGCTGCATGTCCACGGGCTGCAGGACGGGCAGTATCTGGAGCATCTGCGCTTCGACTGCTTCCAGGAGGAGCCGCACTATCACTATGTCGGCTGGCGGGCGAAGACCAACCACGTGCTGCATATCGACCCGGTGGCCGACGGCGACCCGCTGGCCTGGGCGCTGGACC
>CAZNNJ010000022.1:0-18564 GCA_964574305.1 uncultured Rhodospirillales bacterium
TTTTTTTTCAGTCGATCGCTTTTGATCTGACGAGGCCAGTCGACGAGACGTTACGAGCATTCGACGACCTCGTTCGCCAGGGCAAGGTCCGATATATCGGCTGTTCGAACCACAATGCGTGGCATGTGATGAAGGCGCTCGGCGTATCGGCGCTGCACGGTTTCGAACGCTATGTAAGCGTCCAGGCGTATTATTCGATCGCGGGCCGCGACTTAGAACGCGAAATCGTGCCGATGCTGAAGGACCAGAATCTCTCACTCCTCGTCTGGAGCCCCCTTGCGGGTGGCTTTCTCAGCGGCAAGTACACTCGCCATGCCTCCCCCGAGGAGCATTCCCGACGTAAGAACCGCGATTTCCCGCCAGTCGATCTGGATCGCGCCTACAGTGTTATTGATGCCATGGCGGAGATCGCGAGGTCGCGCGGCGTGAGCGTTGCCCAAATCGCACTCGCTTGGCTCCTGCACCAACCTCACGTGACGAGCATCATCATCGGTGCGCGCAAGCCCGAGCAATTGGACGACAATTTAGAATGCATGACAGTGAAGCTATCGGCGGATGAGCTTGAGGCGCTCGATGTGGTGAGCCGATTGAAGCTGGAATATCCAGCCTGGACCAAGATCTTCTCTCAACGCCTGCCGCATGAAGGGCTGAAACCCTTTCAGGAGGGCAAAGCATAGCGTGTAAACGCGCTAATGCTCGTTCTCTCGGCTTCATGAATCTGTTCGACGGGCGTCGTGGCCTCGGCAGCAGTAATTTGGCAGAGCTTGGTCCCACACGCCGGCCGACTCCGGCGGTGAGCCTCTCTTTCAAGGGCGTTCCATCGTGTCCAAAAAGCTGGAGGTGGCCGCCGCAAGGCGCGCCACCGTCAGGTCTGGATCGTCTCGCTCGGCGGTGAATACCTCCACGGCCAAGATCAAATCCGGGCGGAGGCGTCTCAGCGTCCGCACGACTTCGTTGACCGATTCCTCTCCTTCACCTGGCGCAAGACGACCAGTCATCGGGATATACGGTTCCCCTGGTGGCGGTTCGCGGCGTCCGCTGATCTGTGCTTCAAAGATTCTATCGGCACCGAACGCGAGCAGCTCGTCACTATTGCCTCCGGAGCGCGCCAGATGCCAAGTATCCAGGAGCACGCCCACGTCTTCGCGCCCAACCCTGCGGATGATCTCCAAAGTGCTCGGAAAGTCGGGAAAGCCCGTCCCCGGGATGAACTCGAGAGCAATGCGAAGGTTCGCCGCGGCGGCCTGTTCCGCAATTCGTCCAACTGCGTCAGCCATCATGCTATAGTCGACCGGTGTCCCCAGTGCGTGCGCAACGTTCAACGTGCGGGCGCCGAGCGTCACCGCCGCCTCGACACATTGATCGACACGGATGAGATAGGGCGCACGCCACTCTGGATGCACCTCATCGGGGTGGGGCAGCCCTGGAAGACCGGACATCACAGCGTCGACAACGCCGACCCGGACCTCCATGTCCTTCAATCGTGCCGCCAGGTCGCCGCCTGACATCCCAGCGGAACGGTCCTGGGCCGGCTGGACGTGGATTTCGGGAAAACGGTACCGTGCTCCCAATGCCGCGAGTTCCAGAATCGAAGCATCAGGGACACAGCCCCAGCATAGCGCCACGCCTTCTAGGCGCGGTGGGTAAAGCGTCAACTGTTCCTCCTCTCGTTAGACGACCCGTCCGCCATCTCGCCCTCTCGGCTCGGAATTGGGGACCTTTGATCACGCAGTCTTCGGTGAAAATGCTAGCCCACGGCGCTTTGTCGCGTCGATCTGGGCGGCGTTTCAAAGTGCGCGACGACTTCAGCAACAGCGTTGGCAACGTCGTTGCGTACATAGCCGAGCAGCGCTACTTCGGTCGGATCCGGCTCGTAGCGGATCCAGTTGCCGCGGGCCTGTGGGATCGCGACGTCCGGCAGCAATGGATGCGGTTCGTGCCGTGCTTCAAGCGTCGTCGGATTTCCAGCAGCTTTGAAGAACAGCTGGAAAAGATCGGCGTAACTCAAGGTTTCGTCGCCGACCAGATACGCCTTCCCTGACTCTCCACGCAGTAATGCGCCCTCGAGAGCTTGGCTGAGCGACCGGTACGACATGAAGTTAGTCCCACCGGCAGGCGCGAAGTCCGGGTTCGGCGACTTACCTTTGGCCCAGTTGACGAAGGGTTGAAACCCTTGGCGCGGGGGGCGGGCACCGGGGCGTACAACAAAGGGGCGGTTAACGCTGAGCAGGTGGAACCCGGGTGGCGGTTCGGCTCGGGAACCGTCGAAGGCAAGACGGCGCGGGGGAATGTATTGGTTGTTTGTTTCCAGATTAGGAGCAGCCTGCGGATAGAAGCTGCCGAGCTGAACGACTCGCTTCACTCCGGCCATGCGCGCTGAGCGCATAAATGCGGGAATCGCCTCGCTGTTGGCGCGCTGGAGGTGCTCGTGTGGGTTTATCGATCGCGGGATGTGACGCGGATCATTGCCCGCAGCGAAGATGATCGCCTCAAAGCTCTCTAAGCGTGAGGGCGTAAAATCGCCAGCGACATAGTCCCCCTTGATAAAAGCTTGCTTTGCCATCGGCGTTTCCTGCGGCGGGGCATTGCGGGCGGCGACGGTAATGTCATGGTTTTTTTTGGCGAGATACGTAGCGGCGTGTCCGCCCAGCTCTCCGCTGCCTCCGACGATGAGAATCCTCATAAGCTTTTCCTTCTGCCCCATTCCGGCGCTGCGCGCCGGTGCAATTTGCCGCGTGTTGAGCCGACCTGCGGCGCAGGTTGCTTGCCGGCGACGTCGTTAGCGTAACGCGATCCGCTGCAGGGCTCGCCTGGTCTCGCTGACATGCTCAGCTAATTCCGGACTTGCGATCGACCGACCTCGTCGAACCGCTGGCGCAGATTAAGAACGCGATCTTCCCTTCGAGCCGGCCAACCATGGCTTGTCCCCCACACAGCATCTGCAAACAGGCCTCTATCATGCTCACATCGGTGCGTCAAAAAATAAAACGATATCGTACCTTTGCTGTGCCTCTCGGTTCGCGCACGTGGCCCGGTTGACGAAATCGCTGTTAAAGAATCGGCGAGTGCGCATTGGGTTGGAGCGTCGGGACATAGCCGCAATTG
Organism: uncultured Rhodospirillales bacterium; assembly: GCA_964574305.1. Taxonomy (GTDB): domain Bacteria; phylum Pseudomonadota; class Alphaproteobacteria; order BOG-932; family Roseiterribacteraceae; genus BOG-932. The sequence goes on from CAZNNJ010000022.1 coordinate 3,106, forward strand.
CAGGTGCTTGAGTTGCATCAGCTGGTGGGCTGAGGCTAAACCCTGCGGTTGCGGATGATGGGGGCGGTCCTCGATGTCCGCTTGGCGATGGCCTCGGAGTGCTCGCTGCGCGAGTCGGCCGGCGCGTTGCCGGTTCGCGTCCCTGGACTCTTCGCTTGCATTTTGTGTTGCGGAGTTTCTATTGGTACGATATCGTTTAGTTAATAGTGTAAGGCTCGGTGACGGGGGTCTACGATCCTGAGGATAGCCTTTCCTGGGCACCGTCCCGGCGAAACTCACGCGCATGAAATTTGCGGCCGTTCCGGCGGGCAAGATCGAAGTACAGTCCATGATCGGGGAAGCTATGAAGCCTGAGTCCGAATCCACCGTGATCCGCGCTTTACGGCTCGTCGTGCTGCTATCCGGCGGCGCACTCGCGTCCATGGTACAGGCGGCGGTCACGCCAGCGATGGCGCAGATGGCTGCGGATCTTGGGAGGGGTAACGGTGACGGCGTGTTTTTCGCACAGAACGTGGTCACCGTTCCGGCGCTAGCCTTGGCGGTTGGCGCGCCGATCATAGGCTGGCTTTCCGGTCTGATCGGCAAGCGAGCCGTAATGTGTGCCTCGCTGTTGATCTTCGCCGTAGCGGGAACAGCTGGCTACGTCTTGTCGGATTTCGTCGGGTTGTTGATTTCGCGCCTCCTGGTCGGGGTCGCGGCCGCGGGCTACATCACGACCGCGATTGCTAGTATTGGTGATCATTACACAGGCACGTCACGCGACAGGCTCATCAGCTGGTTCTCATTCCTCGCCACTGTCGGCGCGCTCACAAGCATGTGGGCGGCGGGCCAGATATCTGCTGCCTACGGCTGGCATGCCCAGTTCTTGCTTTATTTGGTGGGAGCTCCGCTGCTCCTGCTTTCGCTCTACACGATACGACCCGTGCGTCTGGTCGTAATTCAACCGTCGGCTGATCGGCCCGCTGCCCATGGGGCTGCGTCCATCCTCGGGGCCTGGCGAATCTACTTGGTTGTCCTCGTGCTCGGCATCTCGATGTGGGCGACCTCTCTGCAGGGGACATTCTTGCTAGCGCAGAGGGGTTATCCCGATCCGTCAACCGTTGCGAATATACTCATCTTCTCGCCGGTTGGCGCTGTTTTGGGAGCTTTCGCTTTTAGCTTCATTCGCCCGGTACTTGGTTTTCAACTCGTGCTAGCGATCGTGTGCGGTGCCTTTGCGGTCGCCAACATTGGGTTCGCTCTTGCTCACGATATCGTCATGCTGAGGGTATTGGCGGTACTGGGTGGGGTTGGAGCTGGGCTGTTTGCGCCGCTCACTCAGGCCGCCGTGCTCAATATCGTTTCATCAAAGGCCGCCGCTGGCGCGGTGGGGGTCGTTATCGGCTGCAGCTTCCTCGGGCAGTTCGTGAATCCGCCAGTGGTCAAAATACTGTCCGGCATCCACGGGACGGTGAGCGCGGTCATCGATATCGGCCTCACGTCCTTCGTCGGCGCCGTGCTGGCCGTCGCTTGGTGGCTGATCGCTGCCATGCGCAAGTCTGCACTGTCGCGTCAGCCTGTTTGAAGCTGCGCCTGCCATCGACTGGAGCCGATCATTCGACTTATCCAATCGTCGGTGATGTGTAGCTCTGTTTCAGAGCAAACGTTATCCGCTGCTTGATTGGATCGGGTGAGCCTCGTGGAAACGTAAGGCTGCACCACTCCATCGTTTCACAAGAGACCGATTCATTTAGCGCGCTCGATCAGGGCGCAGGGTTGTCGCCGGCATCAGCCTTTTGTGGCCGCCAGTCGAGTAGCTCGCTCTGTGATGGCAAGACGAGCCCCAGGCTGCGGGAACCGTGCCGATATGTATGTTAATAAAAGAAACTGGATCGTACTTACGTACGCCACGGGCATGCGCCACTGGTAAGGCGGAGACAGCTCGTCTTCGGATCGTCCAGCAACGACAGCTTATTCGGAGATGGCCGAAAATATGGCGGTTTACCTAGAATCTTGACTTAGCTGGACCGCAAACTGACGCCTACCGAGCAGGCAGTCCACGGGCCACATTTTGCGCACTTGCGTCTTAGCCGAACCGTGCTATAAGAAAAAAGAGTACGATATCGTTTTATATGTGCATCTAAAACATGTCAGCGATGATGCGGGCGATATCTCAAGCCATTTCACTTTCCAGGGGGGAATCCATGTCTGCACGTCGAGCGTCTCTGTGGAGCGCCAGCATCGTAATTCTTGTTGGAGCTTGGCAGGGGGGCGCTGCCGTCGCGCAGCCGGCAGACCAAGTCGGTACATCCAGCGGGCAGGCGCTTGAAGAGATTGTCGTAACAGCGCAGCGGCGTGAGGAGCGTAGTCAGAGCGTCCCGATCGCAATCACCGCCTTCACCAGCGAGCGTCTTCAGCAACAGAATATTACGACCGCTCAGGACCTGAACGGCTTGGTCCCATCCCTTCTCGTAAGTCCTATCGGCCAGGCCACGCGCGATGTGGAAGCCTACACAATGCGGGGCGTGGGCCCCACCTATCTGGGCGCATCGGCAGTTGTGGTCTACCTCGCCGAGGTTCCGCTGCCGGCGGCCTACACCACAAATCGGCAAGGCGGTCCTGGTAATTATGTCGACCTCGATAACCTCGAGGTCCTCGCCGGCCCGCAAGGCACTCTTTTTGGGCGCAACACCACCGGGGGGGCGGCGCTATTGGTGCCTCACAAGCCAACAAACGATTTCGGCGGTTATGTCCAGGTAAGCGGAGGAAATTATTCGTACAACGCCGTCGAGGGCGTTGTGAATATTCCGGTCGTTGGCGATAAGCTCTTGGTTCGCGCTTCAGGTACCTATCAAGATCGTGGCGGATTCACGCACGATATCGTTTGGAACAAGGATCGCGACGACAAACACTATCTGGCAGGAAGGCTCGGGGTTACCTTTAGGCCGACCGACAGTATCGAGAATTACTTGTTGGCCTACGGTTCCTATTCAAGCGACAACGGCCCTGGTTGGGTTAATGGGTCTATTGACATTCCGGCGCTCATGGCGGCAGGCCAATGTAGCGGCTCGTGCGCCCTCGATCAGCAAGTTGCGAACTTGGTTCATCAACTCGGCCCGCGCGCGACCGCGATGGGCGTCGATGAATTCGAAAAGACGAGGTCCTGGGGGCTCATCAACAAGACGACCTTCGACCTGACCGACGACCTCACACTCAACAATATCGTCAGTTACCAGTCGCTCTGGAACAACTACGCCTACGATGGGGATGGCTTGCCACTGCAGCTTGGCGACGATGGGACCTTCTTTCCGACGTTTCGGGTTCCTCTCTTGAGCCGATTCGGGATTGCGCCGAACGGCTTTTCCAATAGCGCAGCATACGGGCCCAGAGACGATTTGAGGCAGATCACCGAGGAGATTCAGCTCCAAGGCAAGATTTTCGATGATCGTCTGACCTACTCGACAGGGTTCTTCTATTACGACTTGGCCCCCAACGGGGACCAGCTGAACCGCGCAGTCTTCGACTGCCCGGCTGCTACGACTGGAACCTGCACGCCGACATTCCAGACATATGGGGTAAGCAACGAGTCCAAAGCAGTCTATGCCCAGGGTACGCTGGATTTGGGAATTTTCTCACAGTCGCTCGAAAATCTCCGCCTGACCGGCGGTTTCCGCTACACGTGGGATACCATCGACGGTACGACGAACTTTCATGTGCCGTTGGCGGGCGGCCTTTCATATTGCATTAATACCGCGACGGTGGCCTCGAATCCAAGTGCGTGTAGCTTCGGTGCAACGTTGCAAAGCAGTGCGCCGACCTGGACCGTCGGGCTTGACTACAAGCCGATAGACGACGTCCTCCTCTACGCAAAAATAAGTCGCGGCTATAAGTCCGGTGGCTTCAACGTGTTCGCGGTACGTGTCTCGACGCGAGTCTTTGATCCAGAATACGTCACCTCGTATGAAGCGGGAGTCAAGTCCGACTGGCATCTCGGCACGATACCGTTGCGGTTGAACCTAACCGGATACCGCTCCGACTATTCGAACATCCAAATATTCACAGGCGACTTTAACAATGGAGCGTCAGGGGCGCGGGTTGTCAACCAATCTGCTCAAATTCAGGGATTTGAGGCCGAGGCGAATGTTCGCCCCATTGAGGCGCTCGAACTTGGCGGCAACGTGGGCTACACGGATGCCCGTTACACCACGGGATGCGTTGCAGACTGTGGGGCTTTTCCGGCGCCGGAATGGACCTACAACCTCCATGGGACGTTCGACCTGCCGGTGCCCGAGGAGTGGGGCAAGGTTAGCCTATATGCCAGCTACTCGTTTGTCGGAAGGTACGTCCAGCAGCAGCACAACGAGCCAGGCGGAATCCTTGATTCCCATGGCCTGCTCAATCTTTCGGCCAAGTGGCAAGATATTGCGCAAAGCAATGTTGATCTCGAACTGTTCGCGACCAACGTGACCAATCAGCTCTATAGAATTACTAACAGCGGTACATCCGGGTCCGGGTTCGACGCGGCAATCTACGGCGAGCCCCAGATGTATGGCGCGCGCGTTCGTTATCGGTTTGGTAGCGAGGCCACAGAGCATACGACATCGACGAGCGCCTACGCTCCGCCACCGGTACAGCCCGCGACACCGGCGCCATCGATTCCGAAGACCTATATGGTGTTCTTCGACTTCAACAAGTCCGACCTGACCCCGCAAGCGGCTCAGATCGTCGGCTCCGCGGCCGAGAACGCGCTTCTCGCTAAGGTGACCGAGATCACCGTCACCGGTCACACCGACACTGTAGGGTCGGATGCGTACAATATGCGCTTGTCGCGGCGCCGCGCGGAGTCCGTGGCCGCCGAACTCGAAAAGGATGGCGTTCCGTCCAGCGAGATCGCGATTGTGGCGAAGGGCAAGCGCGACCTTCTGGTGCCGACCGACGACGGGGTCAGAGAACCCCAGAACCGCCGCGTACAGATCGTCTACGAAAACGGCGCATCTTCGTAAGGCGATTTAGGGGAAGGCGCCGCGTGATGTTCAACCCGTCACGCGGTCGCCAGCCGCCGGCGCACGCGCATTTGCGTGGTGCTTCCGGTCTTTACTGTCGTGGTGCCCAGCGATGATCCGTCTCCTCCCAATCGCAGCCGTGCTAGTCGGATTGACCGGGGTATCAGGCGCGTACGCCGCCGAGACCCACGGCGCGAACACGGTGCTTCCAGCGCCACCAGTCCCGTTTCGTGGTAAGATCGGGCCTATTGTCGCGCAATCGACGCCCGATTGGCCCAAGCCTGTGCAGGCGCCACAGAACGCCCCCAATATTCTTCTCATCATGACCGACGACGTGGGTTTCGCGTCCGCCAGCACGTTCGGCGGCCCGATCCCGACGCCCAATCTGGACCGGCTGGCCGAGGCTGGGCTCAAATACACGAACTTCCATACCACGGCCATGTGTTCGCCCACGCGTGCGGCGTTGCTGACTGGCCGCAATCACCACGAGGTCGGTTTCGGCAGCATAGAGGACACAGCGATTGGTTTTCCCGGCTATTGGGGCTTCATCCCCCGCAGCGCGGCGACGATCGCCGAGGTGCTGAAGGATAACGGCTACAACACCGCGTTTTTCGGCAAGCATCACAATACCCCAGCGTCGCAATCTTCGGCCGCCGGCCCGTTCGACCTTTGGCCGACGGGGCTGGGCTTCGAGTATTTCTACGGCTTTCTCGGCGGCGATGCCGATCAGTGGCAACCGCGGCTTTATCGCGATACTGCACGGGCGCCAGATCTGCCACCGGACGAACTCCTCGACAAGGCTTTGGCCGACGACGCCATCCATTACCTCCATAATCAGAAAGCGGCCGCGCCCGCCAAGCCGTTCTTTATCTACTACGCAACCGGTTCGGGCCACGCGCCGCATCAGGCGCCGGCGGATTGGATCGCGCGCTTCAAAGGGCAATTCGACGGGGGATGGGACAGGCTTCGCGAAGAGAGTTTCGCGCGCCAAAAGAAGCTCGGTATCGTCCCCACCGACGCGGTGCTTACACCGCGACCGGTTGAGCTACCTGCTTGGGATTCACTGACGCCCGAGCGCAAGGTCATCGACGCGCATTTCATGGAAGTCTTCGCCGGGATGCTGGCCTATCAGGATGCCCAGATCGGGCGCCTGCTGGATGAGATCGACCGTATGGGGCTGGGCGATAACACGCTTGTCGTATTCATCGAAGGCGATAATGGCGCCAGCGGCGAAGGTACACCGGACGGTACGACGAACGAACTCGGATACATAGTCAACGGTGCGAGAGATACGACGGAAGCACTGCTGCAGCATCTGGATGAGATGGGCGGCCCCAAGACCTATGAGATCTATCCGGCAGGTTGGGCCTGGGCGCTCGATACGCCGTTCCAGTGGATGAAACAGGTCGCTTCCCATCTAGGCGGCATCCGCAACGACATGGTCATATCGTGGCCGGCAAAGATCACAAGCCAAGGTGAAACGCGGACGCAGTTTGGCCATGTTGTCGATATTGTTCCAACGATCCTGGAAGCTGTGGGCCTTTCCGCGCCGACGGTCGTCAACGGAGTCGCCCAAATACCGCTCGACGGGGTCAGCCTAGCCTACAGTTTTGCGTATTCGGGCGCACCCGAGCGCCATAGCACACAGTATTTCGAGATGCTCGGGAATCGCGCCATCTATCACGACGGCTGGTTCGCAAACACCAGGGTGAGGCGTGCGCCCTGGCTGCAAGTAAGACCGGAGGGGCGTGCCGACAGCAGCTATGTCTGGGAATTGTACGACCTGCGGCATGACTACAGCCAGGCGCACGATCTGGCATCAGCCCAGCCCGGCCGGCTGAAGGCGCTTGAGGCGCTGTGGTGGGATGAGGCGCACAAGCGCAAGGTGCTGCCGCTGGATGACGATTTCAGCGCTTTGCGCGCGCTCGGACACTCCGACGCCTACGCGTCCCACCGGACTGAATTCACCTATTGGGGCAAGGACATAAGCGTTGCGCAGTCAGCGGCGCCGAGCCTTGCCTTTCGTTCCTTTACGATCCGCGCGCAGATCTTGGTGGATTCTGTCGGCGAGACCGGCGTGCTCGCGGCCGATGGCAGCGGTTTCGGCGGATGGGCGTTCTATCTGAAGGATGGCATACCCGTGGCGTATGAGGCCGTGTCGCAGCAGCCGGCCGATCATTTCCGGGTCACTGGAAGCCAAACGCTTCCCGTTGGACCCGCGACCATAACCTACAATTTGGAGCGCGATCCGCCGCCCGCCACCGGTGGTCTGATGCGCATCAGTGTGAATGGTATCGAGGTCGGACGCGGTCGCATAGACCGGATAATCAACATGCCCGCAGGTACCGGAGAAACATTCGATGTCGGCCGCGACACCGGCGCGCCGGTGTCGGAGGAATACGAGCGCGATGGGGTTTTCGCCGGCGAAATCGAATTTCTCGCGGTCAAATTGGGACCGATATTGACCCCGAATATCGGCAGCGCCATCGCGAAGAAGGCGCAAGAAGGTTCGGAGTAGTCGTGGGGCGGGGGACCATATGGTCGTGGATCGATATGGGACCTCGTCAGCGGCAGATCGCTCGAGCGTCGCATAACGGATCGGACGGCGTCGGTCTTTTAGAAATGGGTAGATCATGAGACTCGCCGGGAAAGTAGCGGTCATAGCAGGAACAGCCCGCCGCAGTATTGGCGCGGCAATCGCGCGTCAGTTTGTCGAAGAAGGTGCAAAGGTGGCGATACTCGACCGCACTGGAAGACGTCTTGTCGAGCACCTCAATAGGATTTGTCCCCATTCGAGTGTCTTTATCGAAGCCGATTTGACCTGCGAGGAATCCTTGAAAACGGCAATCGCGCGCGTGGAAGAGCACTTCGGCCGGATTGATATTCTGGTGAGTGGAATCGGCTGTCGGCCGAAATCGGAGCAAGTCCCCTCAATCGGCAATATCGGAGAGCCAATTTTCTCCGCTGATTTCAGGAGCACGTTGCTGGCTATCAGAACTGCCGCGTCTTCCATGAGGCGGAACGGGAACGGCGCGATCGTCAACTTTGTGCTCAGAACCGCAGACCGGGGCGGACCTCTTCTTCACCGAGCATTGCTGGAGAACTACGATGTTCCTGAAATAATGGAAAGAGAGTCAAGCGAATTGGATCAAATTGGTATCAGAATTAATTCGATAATGATTGAGTTGTCCGAGAGTATTGTAAGTGCAGATAAGGTTTGTGGCCTTGGTGCATCGAATAAGACCGATTATAATTATTGGCGCAGTCTAAAGAGAGATGCTGCAAGAATGGCGGTATTCCTGGCATCAGATCTCGCCAGATTGTGTACTGGGGGTAGATTTTCTTTGGATGGGACGGCATCCGTTAGCAAAGCGATGGCGCGTCCATCGTATGTTCTAAATCAGAGCTCCTTGAGCTCTTAGGCGTGGATGCCCGACAACCGATAATCCGGTGTAGGCGCGGGTCAAGCCGTCCTCCTGGGATTATCGAGATCGGGATGCCGCGACGCCTTTCGCGGCGGCTTCAGCCTTCAAGTGAATGACGAAAAAGAGAAGGAGATCAAATGACTATCGCGGAAAACAAGAAGGTGGTCGAGCAATATTTCCAGGTGCAATCCTCAGGCGACCTGCTCAAGGGGCTGGATCTCCTGGCGGAAGACGCGGTGTGGACTGTGCCGGGACATTGGGAGATGGCCGGTAGTTTTACCAAGGCCCAGATGCGGGAGACGATGAAGGGGCTGGTCCAATTCGAGGGCGGTCTCAATTTCACGATCCATTCGGTGACAGCCGAGGATGACCGCGTGGCGGTGATGACGGAGGTCGACGCAACGCTGCGCGACGGCCGGCATTACCACAACGACATCTTCTTCCTGTTCACCGTCAGAAACGGCAAGATACAGGCGGTAACCGAGGCGCTCGATTCCTGCCATTCCCGTCGCTTCTGGATGGGTAAGGAATAAGCGTCGTCTCGCGGCGCCGGCTCCTGCCGCGGAACGGCAGGCATACCGACGGGCGCGGCATTCGATATGCGGTAGCTGATACCGATCGATGCGCCCGCCACCGGTCTGCGCGGTCGCTATCATCCCGCCGATTGTGAGCGTCATCTCTTGCCCGCGATAGGCTCGTCTTTGTGGTGTTTCCTTGTGTGCGCAAGGAAATAAACTACATCGTACGATTTTTGCGATTCCTGATTGACCCCGGTCCCTGTGGGTTCTAATTTCAATAAAGGTGGCGTCTTTTGGAGATAAGCACACCATGTTCCTGCGCAATCCAGAGGTTTATGGGTTATTGGGGCGCGTTTTATTATTTGCATACTCGGATCAATTAGGAGGGACGCATGTTTCCGAGAGCCTTCTTTTCAGTAATGGGAGTGGTCGATCCCGCTCGGCACTGGGAATACAACGAATATCATCAGCTCGATCATCGCCCCTCGAATTTGGCGCTCCCAGGTGTGGCTTGGGGGGATCGATGGGTGCGCTCGCCCGATTGCATCGAGGCATCGACGGGATCCGACCGCAGCTTCGACGATTCGCATTACATGGCGATGTATTTCCTCCGCGCGCCGCTGGAGGAGTCCAACCGTGCATGGCTGCAACTGGGTGAGCAGGCCTATCAGTTGGGTCGCCGGCCGGACATGGCTTGGCGCAAGAATCATTTCCAGAAATTTCTCTTCCCGGTGAAGGGTTATGCTGCGCCGCGCGTCCTTGTTTCGCCCGAGGAACTGCCCTTTCGTCCGGTAAAGGGCATGTATTTTACGCTTTCGCATTTTACGGAGACGGGCGCCGAGACCCACGACGCGTTCGCTTGGTCCGACCGCGTGCGCATCCCTGACCTGCTTGCCTGCCGCGGCGTCGCCGGCGCTTGGACTTTCGTGAGTGAGGATGTGTTCAACATCCCGATCCTGACTGCGCGCGAGACCTTGCCGCCAGTGACCCGGATTACGCTCCTCTACCTGGATGAGGAGCCTCTAGAGGTGCTGGACGGTATCCAAACGCGTGAAGCCGAATTGCGCAGATCTGGCCGTTCACGCGATCTTTCCGGCATCGAGGATATCCGCTTCGCGGCGCCCTACCGTGCGATCATTCCCTGGCAATGGAACTGGTTTGGGTGACCGCGGAGCAGCATCGCGGACGCCAAGACACGGAACGTCATTCAAATATCAGGAGAGGCAGACATGATTTTCGATACGACGACGATGCCGGGCACGTTGGCGCGGCGGGAGGCAATCGAAGAGGATGAGGTCGTGCGCCGCAACTTGCAGGTCGCCAGACGGCATATCCAGGCCGAGCTCGACGCGGATCTCGATGCCATTCTGGATACGCTCGTGGCCGATCCGATTTACCACATGTACAATTTCGTCAATGGCGCTGGTGTGATCGACAGCTTCACGGTGAGGGGAAGGGAGGCGGTTCGGGCGCTCTATACGCCGGGCTGTGAGGACGGAACGATTCGGCTGCAGGAGCTTCGTGGCGGCCGGGTTGTCGCGGACCGCCATATGGTGGCCGTCGAGGGCGAACTTCGTGCAGCATGGAGCGGAAAAGCGCTGGTAGCCGCCGGCTATGCGGCCGACGCCCGCGCCAACTATCTCCTGATGGGACGGATGTGCTCGTTTGTGCAGTTCTCTGCCGACGGGCTCATGTTGGGTGAGAGCGTCTATCTGGACCCCACCGGTTTTGGAGAAATCCTGAACCGCAAGATCTGAGCTGTCCAGCGGCGTCACGGCTTTGTCGAAGCCGAACCAAGCCGCGTGCGGCGTTCCGGGCTCCTTTTGGGAACGTCTCACGGTCCGCAGTCTTCCGAACCGGGGTGAGGCACGGTCCGTGCCTCACCCCCAAATATATCGAGAATATACCGTGTCGTCGCGCCGGGTGCTCAGGCGGGCAATCCGAGAATCGCGTCGATTTCCGCAAGGTCGGCCGGTGCCAAAACCCAATCCGCGGCGCGCGCATTCTCCTCAACTTGCTCGGGGCGGCTCGCACCCGCAATGATGCTCGACACGCTTGGCCGCGACGCCAACCAGGACATCGCCAATTCGACCAGCGTATGGCCGTGCTCGCGGGCGAACGCGTTGAGTTTGGCGGCTGCGGCGATCTTGTCTGGGGCCTTGTACGGGTCGAAGTAAGCGGGCGCGCTCGCCAGGCGGGAATTTTCCGGCATCGGCTCGTTGGGTTTGTATTTTCCGGTAAGGAGCCCGTTGGCGAGCGGGAAATAAGGAACGACGCCGAGCCCGTAGCGTTCGGCCGTCGGCAGAACCTCGTTTTCGATGTTCCGGAACAGGAGGCTGTATTCGTTCTGCGCCGAAGCGAAGGCATTCAGCCCGAAATGGCGCGCGGTCCACTGCGCTTCGATCAGCTGCGCGGCCGAGAGGTTCGAGCAGCCGATATAGCGCACCTTGCCCTGTCGGACCGAGTCGTCCAACGCGCGAAGCGTCTCCTCGATCGGCGTTTTCGGATCGGGCCAGTGCAACTGATACAGGTCGATCCAGTCGGTCTTGAGCCGGCGAAGACTCGCTTCGATTGCCGTCATGATGTAACGGCGGGAGGCTCCCTGCCGCAGGCCGCTCTGGTCGAGCGGAGACGAGAATTTCGTGGCGAGGACCACCTCATGCCGACGAGTGCCCAACGTCTCGCCGATGTAATCTTCCGACGCCCCGTAGGAATCGGAGGTGTCGAAGAAGGTGATGCCGACATCGAGCGCTTTGTGGACGATCGCCTTTGTCTGACCGAGATCCGCGCGCATCCCAAAATTGTTACAGCCGAGGCCGACGCTCGATACGAGCAGACCCGACTTTCCTAAGTTACGGTGTTTCATGTCGTTATCCTGATTGGGTTCATGTCATGCTCCTGATTTGACGTGCCACGCGTGCTCGGTGAGGAACAGGCCCGGCGCCCGCGTATGGACAGAATGAAACTGCCGCCGGTTTCCGGTCAGCCGGCATTCCACGGATAGAAGGGGGGCATCGCGGACGCCCTGCCTGCGAAGTCGGGCGCTCGCTTTTCCAGGAACGCCCGAACGCCTTCGCGCCCGTCGCCGATGCTCGTGTAGAACATGGAAAGCGACTCCACCCGATGGGCCTCCATCGGGTGCGGGGCGGCAGCGTTGCGGTAGACCATCTGGCGCATGAGGCCCAAGGAAACGGCCGATCGCCCCTTGACCAGCGACCGCGCGAAGGCGCGAGCATCGTCGAGCAGAGTCGCCGGCGGGTGGAGCGAGCGGACCAGGCCTTTGTCCAATGCCTCCTGCGCGTCGAATATCTCGGCTTTGTAGAGCCATTCGAGCGCTTGCTCATGGCCGACGATGCGCGGAAGGAACCAGGTCGAGCAGGCTTCGGCGGTGATTCCGAGGCGGCCGAAGACGAACCCGAAGCGGGCCGTCTCGCTCGCGAGACGGAAATCCATCGGCAGCAGCATCGTGCAGCCTATGCCGACGGCGACGCCGTTGATCGCGCCGACAATCGGCTTCAGGCAATCGTACATCGCCAAGGCGACACGGCCGCCGGTATCCCGGACTCCGTTTTGGATTTCAGGGGCATCCAGACGCCCGCGCATATCGGACATCGTCGGGCTCTGGGTTTCATCGAGCCCGAAGACGTTGCCGCCAACGGAGAGGTCCATCCCGGCGCAGAACGCGCGCCCTTCGCCGGCTACGACGATTACGCGAACGCGATCGTCGGTGCTGGCGCGTCCATAAGCGTGGACGAGTTCTTCGCACATCTCGACAGTAAAGGCGTTGAGCTTGTCGGGGCAATTGAGGGTGAGAAGCAGAATGCCGTCATCCTCGACGCAATAGCGGAGCGTTTTGTAATTCACGATGTGCCTCAATCGGAAAGTGCGGCGGCGCGCGCCAGGGTAGTGCGACAATCCTCGACAATACGCGCGATGAGTTCCGCACAGCTGGGAGTGTCGTCAATGAGACCGATCGCCTGGCCGGCCCAGATCAGCCCGTCGTCGATTTGTCCGTTCTCGAGCGCGGCGCGCCCTCGTTCGCCGGCGACCAAGTTGCGGACATCATCGAAGACGGCTCCGTCCCGGCGCTGTCGTTCAAGGACCTCGTCGGACACGGCATTGCGAAATACACGTGCCGTATTGCGGAAGGGTTTGAAAATGACATTGGTGTCGCGTTCGCTGCCCGCCACGATCGCCAGCTTGATGGCGTCGTGGATGGGCGCCTCACGCGTCAGCATGAAGCGCGTTCCCATATTGACGCCCTCCGCGCCCAGGACGAGCGCGGCGGCCATTCCGCGGCCGTCCGCAAATCCGCCGGATGCAAGGATGGGAATTCTGAGCGCCCGGGCTGCCGCGGGAATGAGAATGAGGCCGGGCACGTCATCCTCGCCCGGGTGCCCCGCCGCTTCGAACCCGTCGATGCTGACAGCATCGACACCGTTGCGCTCGGCGGAGAGCGCATGGCGAACCGATGTGCATTTGTGGATGATGCGCACACCGGCATCTTTGAATCTGGAAATGAATTCCTTGGGATTGTTTCCCGCCGTTTCGACGATCTTCACGCCGGCCTCGATGATCGCAGAGACATAGTCCGCGTAAGGCGGTGGATTGGTCGACGGCAGCATCGTGAGATTCACGCCGAACGGATTGCTCGTCATCTGCCGGCAGCGCGCGATTTCCTCCAGCAAGCGATCCGGGGTCGGCTGTGTCAGAGCGGTAAGAATGCCGAGCCCGCCGGCGTTCGATACCGCCGACGCGAGTTCGGCGCGACCGACCCACTGCATGCCGCCCTGCACGATCGGATAGCGTGTGCCAGTCAGTTCAGTGATGCGTGTTTTCATTTGAGTTTCCAAAGCGGCTAGGTTCAAAACGTCTGTGCGCCACGCGCATTGCTTTCCGGCGATTTCCTGTTCTGCGAGCGACCCGTTCCCTCGCCTTTCTCCATGCTGCGGGGCCCTGTGGTCGCGTAAGCCCTAATCCAGGAACTTGACGTGGAACTGGTCCCCGGCTCGCACGAAGCGCGCGGCCGTGGGCGAGGCGAAATGGGCCGCGAAAATCGTCGTGTCCGTATCGGCATAGGTTTCCAGGAGGCGCAGTCGCGTCGCCCGCGCCATTTCCCAGTCCGTCTCGCCGTCGATGTGCAGGCTCGGAGCTTGGGCTTGGATCGGGTGATGCATGACGTCGCCCGTGAAAACAGCGTGGCCGTGGGAATCCTGGCAGTGAAGCAACACCGAACCCGGCGTGTGTCCAGGCGCGCCTTCCAGCCAGATGCCGTCGCCGATCTCATGCGTCAGGATGTGGCCGGGTTCTATCAGCTCGACCTGGCCCGCCTCTATGACGGGTAAGATGCTGTCGTCGTAGGCGTAACCCGGCATATGCGAGACATTGCCGGCCGCGTACCAATCATAGTCGGCCCGGCTGATCAGATATTTGGCATTTGGGAAGGTGGGGATCCAGCGGCCATTCTCCAGCCTCGTATTCCAACCGACATGATCGGAATGAAGATGGGTGCAGAGGACAATGTCGATGTCCTCCGGCCGTACGCCGGCCTGCGCCAGGTTACCCAGATAATCGGTCTGGAGGCGATGGGCGAAGCCCACGTCCGGCCGCTCCTTGTCATTGCCGAAACAGCTGTCGACGAGAATGGTGCGGCCGCGTGAGCGCACTAGGAAGCTTTGGAAACTCATGGTCAATGTGTCGGCATCGCGACCGATCAAGCGCTCGCTGAGCCAGCCCCTCGCGGCAGCCATGATCTCCGGCGTACAGTGTGGAAAAAGTCCCGATGCAGGTACGCAGAGCTGCTCGATCTCCACCACGCGATCGATTTGAGTGCTGCCGATCTGCTGCCTACGCATGGTGTCTTGTGCTCTCGGTTACCGGAAAAAGATGAAACACGCCGCCACCGATTCCGCCCTTTGCTGGGCATATTCGGTGCGACGGCGAGTGACCACCCAAGCGGATCAAAGGCTTGGCCAGAGCGGCGGTGCTCGCTAGGGTGCCCAGGTGCTCGACCATGGTGGCGCAGTCATAGGAGGCGGTCGGCATTGTCCTGTCCCATCATGGCTCCGCCCCAATTGCGGCCAGATACCTGGAACTGGTTTGCGTAGTGATTCCCCATCGGAAGGATATCGGTATAGGCGCGGCCGAACGGCTGGCTGCTGTAGATCCCAGACCCGCCGGAGGCGCGGAACAGTTTGTGGGCGATCTTATGGCAACGTTCCGGCACCGCAGCGCACTGGAACTTCCAGCGCATGCGGTCCTCCGTTGACGGAATGGTTCCAGCGGCGACATGGGCCTCCATCGCTGCAAAATTCCGGTGCAGCGTCGCCTTCATCTCGTCCACAGCAGCCAAGCCTTCGGCAACCGCCAGTTGGGCATCGGGATCGCGGGAGGTCTGCGAGCCGACGATATTGATCCGTGCACGACCATAATTGACGAAGTCGGCAACCATTCCCTTCAGGCCACCGAGAGCTGAGGTGGAGCCCGCGCGCAGGAAAACCTTTCAGGACCCCGGCTTCTTCGTGCCTGTGTGGA
>CAZNNJ010000023.1:0-6574 GCA_964574305.1 uncultured Rhodospirillales bacterium
AGCCATCGCGGCCGACATGTGCGCGCGCACCGGCGTGCGTCCACTCCAGCGTACGACCGGGGACTGGACCCGCGTGCCGCGCGTGTGAAGGTGGATCGAGTCCACGTCCTCGCTGATGGCGAGGCCGGTTCTCTGCACGGCCCGGTACGTTCCCTCGTTGCCAAGCCATTCTTGCGCCACGAAACCAAGGGGATTCCGCCCGAGCATTTCCAGCCGGCGGACGACGAAACCCGGCAGGTCGAAATGCGGCCGCCCGCGCGGGCCGTCATGGAAGAAGGTCGCGGCGGCCGGATCGTCGTTGAGGAAATTCTGGCGGAATTCGGGGCCGACCTCATAGGATTCCGGGGCGATCACCGGTCCGATCGCGGCGACGATGTTCGCCGGCGTGGCGCCGTGCCGGACCATTGCCGCCACCACCGCATCCATGACGCCCGCCTTCGCCCCCCTCCAGCCGGCATGGGCGGCGCCGATGACGCCGGCCTCAGCGTCGGCAAGCAGGATCGGGGTGCAGTCGGCGGTCAGAATACCCAGCGCGACGCCGCGCCGTGTCGCCACCAGCGCATCCGCCTTGGGGCCATGTCCCGGCGCCCAGGGTGCGGTCACCTCGGCGACCGCGATTCCATGCACCTGATAGGCAGTCACCAGGCCCTCGGGCGCCACCTCCAGCATTCCGGCGCAGCGGGCGCGGTTGGCGGCGACATGCGCCGGATCGTCGTTCGACCCCAATCCGCAATTCAGCGAGGCATAGATGCCGGTGCTGACCCCGCCTTGCCGGGTGAAGAAACCATGCCTGATGCTTGGGCCTGAAAAAATTAGCGAAGATTTTAGCATTCCTCGAAATCCGACCTTTCGGACACCGCGTATTCAGCAATGACCCGCGGGAATTCTACCGGCGAATAGGTGGGAATACAGACGGGGGGAACGGCGTCTGAAAGGGCGCGGTTAAAATCAGGAAGCAACGCCTTGACTGATATTGAAACGCCGAAGACCACCATGCAGCACACGTCACCCTCGACCGGCCATCGCGGCGCCGTTCGCAACCCGCAGCTTGACGGCCGTTTGAAACATAACCGCCAGAACGGCGTGAACAAGAACACCAATGCCCAGACCGATGTCCAGCACGGCGGCCAGGGCAGGGTCAAGAACGCGAGCACGGACCGCAGGCTGAAGCATAACCGTTAGCCGGTTTCAAAACCCGCCGGGCGAAAGCCTAGCGGCACGATGGCCAGCGCCTTGAAAAGCTGTCCCATCGCCTCCGTGCCGGTCAGCCGCGCGACGGCCTGATCGAGGGCAGCGGCAGCGCCGCCCGACAGGCCGCGCTTCAGCCGGCCGGCCCTTACACCGATTCCCAGAGCATCCAGAAACGTCCCCTGGCCGACAGGTCCGGCAACGGCTGCGCCACTGTCGCGCGCCACGCGGCTCAGCAGGGCGAAATCGACATGGGCCGACAGGTCGGCCTCGCCGGGATTTTCCAGCACCTTGACCATCTCGTGCGCACGGACCGCCTGCAGGCTTTCGCCCATGGCGCTCTCGCCGCGCCCGTAATCGACGAACAGGGCCGCGCCGCCCTCAGCGGCGATGCGGCGCGCGACCTCCGTCCCGGCCGCGATGACGGCCGGCGACAGCTCATAGACCGCGCCTTGAACGGGCTGAATCGTTGCCGGCACCAGCAGCGACAGCGGGCTCGTCTCGGCCGAAAGGGCGAAGTGAAAGCCGCGTTCGCCGGTCCAGTCGACCAGCCGCTCCCGCCAGGCGCCGTTCCAGAAGACCAGCTGGCGGATCGGCAGGGCATCCAGGAATTCGTTCGCCACCAGCATGACCGGGCCCTCGGGGATGGTGGCGAACGTCTCATGCCATTGCGGCGCGTGGGGGGACAAGGCGGCGGCCTGGGCCCGGCGCAGCGGGGGATTGATCTCGACCAGATGGATCTGCACGGAATTCAGCCAATCGGGCATATGCCGGGCGACGCGCAGGATATCGGCCATCAAGGTCCCGCGCCCGGGGCCCAGCTCGACCAGATTGACCCGCTCGGGCCGCCCGGCCCGGTCCCAGCAATCGATCAGCCAGGCACCGATCAGTTCGCCGAACAGCTGGCTGATTTCGGGCGCGGTGGTGAAGTCGCCCGCGGCGCCCAGCGGGTCGGCGCGGCGATAATAGCCGTGCTCGGGGTCACCCAGCGCCGCCGCCATGTAATCGGCGACGGTGATCGGGCCGCCCCGCGCGATCCGCTCGGCGAGGCGTTGGCCCAGTGGGTTCAACTGGCGCGGGCTCAACTGCCGAAGAGCGGCCGCGGCGGCTGGCGGTAGGCATAGACGGCCATCGCCAGCCCGACCAGCAGCATCGGAAATGACAGGACCTGCCCCATGCTGATCACGCCCCCAAGGACGAAGCCCAGATAGCTGTCGGGCTCGCGGAACAGCTCGCAGACCGACCGTGCGATGGCATAGCCGATCAGGAACAGCCCGGTCAGCAGCCCGCGCCGCCGCCGGATTGCCGGAAGCTGCGCCAGGATCGCCAGCAGGATGAACAGCACGACACCCTCCGACGCCGCCTCGTACAGCTGGCTGGGATGGCGAGGCTCCGGCCCGCCATCCGGGAAAACCATCCCCAGCGGTGAATCCGTCACCCGACCCCACAGCTCGCCATTTACGAAGTTGGCCAGCCGGCCGAAGAACAGCCCGATCGGCGTGGCACAGGCGACGAGGTCCGAGACGTCGAACAAGGAGATCTTGCGCTGGCGGGTAAACCAGATCAGCGCCGTCGTGACGCCCAGCATGCCGCCATGGAACGACATGCCGCCCTGCCAGATGCGCAATATGCTGAGCGGATCATGGAAATATTCATGCGGCTGATAGAACAGCACGATGCCCAGCCGCCCGCCCAGCAGCACGCCGGCCATCGCCCAGAACAGGAAGTCGTCCAGGTCATTGGCTGTCGGCCGGCTGTCCGGCCCGTTGAACCGCTTCTGCCGCGCCAGCCAGACCGTGTAGCGCCAGCCGAGGATCAGCCCGGTGATATAGGCGAGCCCATACCAGCGGATCGATATCGGGCCGAGCTTCAGTGCGATAGGGTCGAATTTGGGATAGGTCAGGGCCATATGCGGTACCGGTCCGGGCGCAATCAGCGGGATGCCGCCGCTTTATACCGGCGCCGTGCCGAGGGCGAAAGGCGGTGGAATTTGTGCGTCGCACCATTTTGGCGCTAGACTGGGCCAGGCCGGTAAGGAGTATTACCGACGTTACCTGTCTTTGCTTGGCAAAGGCGGGTGCGCGTGGTACCCAAAAATGCTGTCGAGTCGATTTGGGCTTCGGCGGAACGGCCCTTCAGAGGTCGCTTGAATGCTGGGTGATAGACGATTGTTCGACGATATGGCGCGCGTCGCGAGCGGCGCAGCCGGTGCTTTCGGCGGGATCCGGTCCCGCATGGAGGGGGAGTTGCGCGACCAGGTCGAGCGGCTGCTCGCCCGGATGAAACTGGTCACCCGCGAAGAATTCGAAGTGGTTGAAGCGCTGGCGCAAAAGGCGCGGGCCGAGCAGGAAATCCTGGCCGAACGGCTGGCCGCGCTTGAGGCCCGCCTGGGCCCCGAGGCGTCCCCGTCCAAGGCAGCGCCGTCACCGGCGCGCAAGAAGCCGCCGGCGGCAACCGCGGCGAAGCCGGCACGGCGCCGGCGCGGCGCGGCCTGATGGCGTCGCCTCTGCCTCGGCCGACGCGCGATGACGATTTTAACGTGACGATTTTGATGAATTGCGGTGTGCGGGTAACGGCCCGTGCACGCATGGACCTGCCTTTTCCGGCTCTAAGGAGACGAGGATGACTGTACCCTCTCTTGAGACCTCGACCACCCAGATCAATCCGCTCGACCTGATCGAGGAGCTGGTGATTGCCAATGACTGGCCGTTCCAGCGCGCCGCCGACGATGAAATCCTGGTTGAGATCAGCGGCCGGTGGACCGATTACCGCCTGTTCTTCGTCTGGCAGGAAGAGGCCAGCGCGCTGCAATTCTGCTGCCGCCTCGACGCCAAGGTGCCGGCCAAGACCCGGACCACGATCAACGACCTGCTGTCGCGCATCAACGAGCGACTCTGGGTCGGCCATTTCGACGTCTCCGCCGAGGAGGAGTCGATCATGTTCCGCCACGCCCTGCTGCTGCGCGGCGTCGCCGGCGTCAGCGCCGAGCAGGTCGAGGATCTGGTCGAGCTGGCGCTCGTCGAGTGTGAGCGTTTCTACCCGGCCTTCCAGCTGGTGATCTGGGGCGGCAAAACCGCCGACGAGGCCATGACCGCCGCCATCCTGGACCCGGTCGGCGAGGCGTAAGCCGCCAGTAGCTATCGCGGCTTCTTCACATTATCGTCATGCCCGGGCTTGACCCGGGCATCCACGCGCCTCCGTTCGCGCCGAACACCATCATTTGTGCCTGCTGAATCCCGTGGATGCCCGGGTCAAGCCCGGGCATGACGGTTCTGCGTGTTGGCGGTAACGGAAAACAAAATGACCGACGTTCTTCTGATCGGCTGCGGCCGCATGGGCGGCGCTCTCCTCAAAGGCTGGCGTGAATCCGGCGCCGTCGACCGAGCCATCGTCGTCGATCCTGCCTTGCCCGCACTGGACGGCGTCCAGGTCGTTCCCGCCTTGTCGGATGTCCCCGACCCCCTGCCCAAAACCATCCTGCTGGCGGTCAAGCCGCAGATGCTGGACCAGGTGATGCCGAGCCTCGCCGAACGGCTGCCCGACCATGCGCTGGTGATCTCGATCGCCGCCGGCAAGCCCATTTCCTACTTCGCCGGCCGCCTGGGCAAGCCCGTCGCCATTATCCGCACGATGCCCAACACCCCGGCCGCGATCGGGCGCGGCATCACCGTCTGCTGCGCCGGCCCCGGCGTGACCGCGGCCGAGCGTGACGTCGCCGACCGGCTGATGAAGGCGGTGGGCGAGGTCGCCTGGACCCCGGACGAGGCGCTGATGCACGCCGTCACCGCCGTCTCCGGCTCCGGCCCGGCCTATGTCTTCCACCTGATCGAGGCGCTGCGCGACGCCGCCATCGCCGCCGGCCTGCCGCCCGATCTGGCAGCCGGGCTGGCCCGCGCCACCGTCACCGGCGCCGGCGAGCTCGCCCACCAGTCGCCTGATACGCCGGAGAAGCTGCGCGTCGACGTCACCAGCCCTGGCGGCACCACCGCCGCTGCGCTTGCCGTGCTGATGGGCGAGAACGGCCTGACCGAGCTCATGACCCGCGCCGTCGCCGCTGCCACCGCCCGTTCGGAAGAGCTGGCGAAGGGCTGACCGCTACTTCTTCGCCGCCAATATTTCATCCAGGCTGGCAGTCGGAACCGCAGTGTCGCGTTCCAGGTGCGGGTAGCGCAGACCGCCGTGATAGTCGAGATGCACGACCTTGTAGCGGTCGGTGGTCTTGACGATCAGCTCGATGGGGTCCTTGCTGCCAGAGCTAGCCTTGACGATCTCCTTCACCACGTCCGGGTCGAAGGGGATGCCGCCCACGGCGACAATCTGGTTGCCTGCCGTCAGCCCCGCCTTGAAGGCCGGGCTGTCCCATTGGACCGACTTAAGCTCGCCGTCCTTGGCGCCGGCGACGAAGCCCAGCGACCAGGTGAAGGTCGCGGTCTTGCGCTCGCCATCCCTGGACTTCACCTCTTCGTTGTCCGCGTCGGTGAAGACCAGCCGGTAGCCGCCGCGGCGCAGCCCGTCGAGCGGCGCCTTGCCGCCGCTCGGGTCCAGCCGGGTGCGCAGGAAGGTCGCCCAGTCATAGGGCTGGACCGCGTTCAGCGCCTTGACCACGTCGTCGAACGTGTAGGTGACGGGCACATAGCTGCCGTCGTCGACGCCGAAGAAACCCTTGGCGAAGTCGTCGAGCGAATGCGCCCCCTTCGACATCTCGCGGATCATCGTGTCGGCCTCCAGCCAGATCAGCGCGCCCTCATCGTAATAATCCTCGAAGCGCTGCCAGTTGCGCCAAGGCTGGGGGCGGCGCGGATTGATGATCTCGTCGCTGGTCGTATCCTGCAGCGGCCGCCAGGCCCGTCCGGGCAGGTCGCCATAGGTGGCGGCCACGACGGCTAGGTCGTCCAGCGCCTGCTGCCGGTTGCGCAGGCCGGCGCGCGCCGTCAGCACCTTGCCCCAATATTCGGTCTGCCCCTCATAGACCCACAGCAGGCTGTCGCGCATCGGCACGTCGTAATTTTCCGTCCACAGATCGGCCGGCCGGCGGAACTTGCCGTTCCAGGAGTGGGTGTATTCGTGCGGCAGCAGGTCCCGGTCGAACAGGCTCTTGGCCGGATCGGTCAGATAGTCGGGCAAGCTGTTTTCCTCGCTGGGCCGGTTATTGCTCAACCCGGCGGGGGGACCCGTGTCCCGGGGGGGGGCGAGTCCGAAGGCCTGGCGGGCCTGGTCCGGAGCGCCCCAGGCGGTCGCCAGCGCGTTGATGTCCACCGCCGCCACGCGCTCGGCCGGGAACTGCTGCGTGCCGGAGAGCGGAATGCCGTGCAGGATGTGGCCGTTGCCGTCCACGTGCACGTGATAGCGGTCATTGGCGTCATAGATCCACAGCGAATCGCGGCTG
>CAZNNJ010000023.1:6584-18396 GCA_964574305.1 uncultured Rhodospirillales bacterium
GGTCCCGGTCGAACAGGCTCTTGGCCGGATCGGTCAGATAGTCGGAAAAGCTGTTGTCCTCGCTGGACCGGTGATGCTCCAGCCCGCCGCGGGGAACCGTGTCGGAGAGCGTGACCAGGAAATCGTAATGGTCGTAGTGATGCGACCCGAACAGCCTGTAGGTCTGCTGGATCAGGGCGCGGTGGGTCGCCAGATCCTCCGGCTTGATCTCGAGCTGGCTCGGCTGGTCGGCGACGATGTTGAGATGCACCGGCACGGCCGCGCCGGGGTCGAGGTCCAGCCTCGAGAAATACCGCCCGGCGAAGATCGGGCTGTTGGCCAGGGTCTCGAGCGTCGTGGTCTTGAAGCTGACATGCCCGCCGGTGCCGGAGGCCCCGTCCAGCGCGGTGGCGAACTGCCAGCCGGCCGGCAGGGTGACGTCCGGCGTGACCATGATCTGCCGCACGAAATAGCCGGCGGGGTAGAGCGCCAGCCGGATCGGCTCCAGCACCATCATGCTGGACGTGATCTCGGCATCGCCGAAATCGTCGCCCACCGGCGACAGGTACTGGAAATCGACATCCAGCTTGGCCGCACCCTCGGGCACGGTCAGGTGAAAAGCATGGACATTGACCGTGTCGCGCACCCAGGCCAGCGTCTTCCCGTTCGCCTTGATCTCCAGGCCCGCGAACCGGTCGATCGCACCCTCCGGCGCATGGGTGCCGGGCAGCCATTTGGGATAGAGCAGGGTCATCTCGCCGGGCACCGCCGGAATCGCCTCATGCACCCGCACCACCTTGCGGTCGATGTCGGTGGCGTCGATCGACAGCAGGATCGTGCCGGGAAAGGGCTTGTCCTCGGGTTCGGCGATCGGCGGGGTAGGCGCGGCCGGCACGGGGCCGGGGCTGGCGGCAAGGGCAAGGCGACAGGCGAGAACCGCCAGGCCGGCGGCGAGGGAGGCGCAGTTAAGCAGGGATGAAAGCTTCATGTGCACTTCCTCGTATAAGGCTGTCTTCTTACGTCAGTTCGAAATAGGCAATAAAAACAAAAATTCCTCTCCCCCAGCCGCGCAATACGATTTAAAGTCGTCCAAAAACAAGGGGGAGTGTCGCCGATGATCCGTTCCAGACTCGGATTGTTTCTCGCAGGTTTTCTGGCAGTGGCGCAAGCGGCCGCTGCCGCCCCGCCGCCGGTCGAGGCCTACGGCAAGCTGCCGGGTATCGACCTCGTCAGAATGGCGCCCGGCGGCGCGCGCTACGCCTTCGTCGCAACTGTGGGCGAGACGCGCCGGCTGTTCGTTTCGACGACGGACAACAAGCCGCTCCAGGTTGTCGACATCGGGCAGACGAAGGTTCGCGGCCTTGAATGGGCGGGCGACGACCATGTCATGGTCGGCTACTCCGGGTTGGCGACACTGGGTCCCGAATTTACAGTCTGGCAGACGGAACTCAGCAGCGTAGTCGTGCTGAACGTTACGACCGGGAAGTCCTTCCAGGTTTTCAAAGAGCAGGGAAACAGAATTGCCGGGTTTGTCGTCGGCGTATATGGTTCCGCGCAAATCGACGGCCACTGGTACGGCTGGTTCGGCGGCCGTACCTGCGACTCCGACAGGAACGGCTGCTACGCGATTCACAACTACCCCGATCTCTACCGTGTGGATCTCGACAGCGGCACGCCGGTCATTGCGGCGCGCGGCAGTTTCGACAGTCGCGGATGGCTGGTATCGCCCACCGGCGAGGTGGCTGCGCGCACTTTCTACGATGGTAAGAACGGCAATTGGCGTCTATTGGCAGGAAAGGATGGAGGCCAGGCTCTTGCGGGAGGAACGAACGATTTTGGCGGCGTAGCCGCACTTCATTTCGGCCGCACGCCCGACACCGTGCTGGCGGAGGTCCCGATGGGCGCCACCGCCGACGACCGCAACGGCGGCTATGAGTATCGCGAGGTTTCTCTCGGGTCTACGCCCGCTCCCGCCGGGGTCGATACCGCGCGTATGAGCGATCCGATCATCGATCCGACGTCCCGCCTCTGGATCGGCGAGTTTCTACGAAATGACGAGAGAGAGGCCGTCTTCTTTTCCCCGGCGCTCCAAGCGAAATGGCAGGGAACACGCAAGGCTTTTCCCCACAATATTGTTCACCCCGTATCCTCGAGCGCCGATTTCAACCGGATGATCGTCTTCACCGAGGGCGGAGACGATCCCGGCACCTACTGGCAGGTCGACATCCAGAAACATTCGGCCGATCCGATCGGATCGCCCTATGCGGACGTCAAGAGCACCGACGTCGGATCCGTCCAGATGATCGACTATACGGCATCGGACGGGCTGGCCTTGCGCGGCGTACTCACTCTGCCCCCCGGCCGGCAGCCCAAATCGTTGCCGCTGGTGGTGTTGCCGCATGACGGGCCTGAAGGTCGCGTCTATCCCGGTTTCGATTGGACGTCTCAGGCCTACGCGTCGCGCGGCTATGCCGTGTTCGATCCGAATTTCCGTGGCTCCGGGGGCTATGGCGTAGAATTCCGCAATGCCGGTTTCGGCGAATGGGGCCGTAAGATGCAGACCGATATTTCCGATGGCGTCGCCGACCTGGCGAAGCGCGGCATTATCGATCCCAAGCGGGTCTGCATTATCGGCGGCAGCTATGGCGGCTATGCGGCATTGGCCGGAGTAACGATTCAACACGGGCTCTATCGTTGCGCCGTATCCGTCAATGGCGTGTCCGATCCCGCCGGATTTCTGGCTTACCAGCACAAGATATCAGGGGCGGCGACCTCCCCCTCGTTACGCTATTGGCGAACTTACATGGGCGTCAGCAGCGCGTCCGACGGCCGGCTGACCGCGATCTCGCCAGCCGCCCTGGCCGACAAGGCGGACGCGCCGATCCTGCTGATCCACGGCAAGGACGATATCGTCGTGCCGATCGACCAGAGCGAGACGATGGAAAGCGCGCTGAAACGCGCCGGCAAGCCGGTCGAGTTCGTCCGGATGAGCAACGAGGACCACTGGCTCTCCCGCGAGGAAACCCGTGTCGAGATGCTGAAAGCCGCCGTCGCCTTCGTGGAAAAGTATAATCCACCGAATTAGGGCGCAACGATCAACGAGAATGGTGCAGTCAAGCGGGACTGGAAGTTCGATGTGCACTTACCCATCCCCGCCATCTTCTTCGGTCGGTTGAGAATACGCAATAGAAACAGAGATTCCTCTCCCCTGTCCGCGCGGCACGATTTACACTCGGACAAAAATAAGGGGGTGTCGCCGATGATCCGCTTTGGACTCGGGCTGTTTCTCGCGGGATTTTTGTCGCTGGCGCAAGCCGCCTTCGCCGCTCCGCCGCCGGTTGAGGCCTATGGCAAGCTGCCGGGCATCGAAGAGGTCCGCCTGTCTCCGTCGGGAATGCGCTACGCGTTCGTCGCAACCGATGGCGAAAAACGCCGGCTCTATGTCGTAACGGTCGACGGCAAGCCGCTGCATATCGGCGAGTTGGGCACCGCCAAGGTGCGCGGGCTCGAATGGGCCGGTGAGGGGTATGTGCTGGTGACCTTCAGCGCGACCGTCAATCTGGGCATGGACTTCACCGTCTCGCGGGCCGAGCTTTCCTCCGTGATCGTATTGAATGTCGACACCGGAAAGTCGGTCCAGGTCTTCGCCCATCAGAGCCAGAGGGTGGCCACCGCCGTCTTCGGCACCTATGGAACGGCGCAGGTCGACGGTCACTGGTATGGCTGGTTCGCCGGCCGCAGCTGCGAGAACGACAATACCGGCTGCTATCGCCTCAAGGATTTCAACGACCTCTATCGCGTCGATCTCGATACCGGCACCGGCGTCCTGGCCGCGCGCAGCCGCGACGACAGCGACGGATGGCTGGTGTCGCCGACGGGCGAGGTGATCGCGCGCTCCTTCTACCACGACAAGAACGGCGCCTGGCGCGTATTGGCCGGCAAGGAGGGGGATCAGGTTCTCGCTGCCGGCCAGAACGATTTCGACGGCGTCGGCGATCTCAATTTCGGGCGTACCGCGGACACCGTGCTGGTCAATGCGCCGGACGGCGCCACCGACGAGAGTCGCGGCGGCTACAGTTTTCGCGAATTTTCGGTCGCCGCGGGGCCGGGTCCCGCCGGGATCGATACGTCGGGGATGGTTTCGCCCATCGTCGACCCGGCCACGCATTTGTGGATCGGGGAAAACCTGCTCGACGACGAGCAGGAGACGACCTTTTTCGCGCCGCCGGTTCAGGCCCGGTGGAAAGGCGCCCAGAAGGCTTTTCCCAACAATATCGCCCACCTCAAATCCTGGAGCACCGATTTCAACCGGATGATCGTCTTCACCGAGGCGGGCGACGATTCGGGCACCTACTGGCTGGTCGATATCCAGAAACACTCCGCCGATCCGATCGGGTACCAGTACCCGACCGTGAAGAGCGCCGATGTCGGCCCGGTCGGAATGATGGCCTATCGCGCGTCGGACGGGATAGAGCTGCATGGCGTTCTGACCCTGCCTCCCGGGCGCCAGCCGAAAAACCTGCCTCTGGTCGTGCTGCCGCACGGTGGCCCCGAGGATCGGGATTATCCCAGCTTCGACTGGTGGGCCCAGGCCTATGCGTCGCGCGGCTATGCCGTGTTCCAGCCCAATTTCCGGGGCTCCTCGGGCTATGGCGTCGTGTTCCGCAATGCCGGGCTCGGCGAGTGGGGGCGCAAGATGCAGACAGATATTTCCGACGGCGTCGCCGAATTGACGAAGAAGGGCATCGTCGATCCCAAGCGGGCCTGCATTGTCGGCGCCAGCTATGGCGGCTATGCCGCGCTGGCCGGGGTGACGGTGCAGCATGGGCTTTACCGCTGCGCCGTGTCGGTCGCCGGCGTGGCCGATCTGGCCGACATGCTGATCCAGGAGCGCAAGGCCGCCGGCGGCCCGTCATCGGGCACACGCTACTGGCAGGCCTTCATGGGCGCGACCTCGTCGTCGGACAGCCGGTTGACCGCGATCACGCCGGCCGAACTGGCCGACAAGGCGGATGCGCCGGTCCTATTGATCCACGGCAAGGACGACACGGTCGTGCCGCTGGAGCAGAGCGAGACGATGGAACGTGCGCTCCGGCGCGCCGGCAAGCCGGTCGAGTTCATCAAGATGGACAATGAGGACCACTGGCTGTCGCGCGAGGAAACCCGCATCGAGATGCTGAAGGCCGCCGTCGCCTTCGTGGAGAAGTACAACCCCGCGAACTGAGGGCCACCGACCTGAGCGTCAGGGCGCCAGCGGGCGTTCCCCGCCCGCTTCCGTGCGGACTGTAATCGCCGGGGCGCCCTTATAGCCATAGGCCTCCCTCAGGATGCGGAGCAGCGCCTTGGCCAGCAGCGGCGTATCGTACTCGGCGTCAGCATAGAAGCGGCTGTAATTCATGACCCGGCCGGGCGGCGCGAAGCCGGCGGCGATCAGCTTCGCCTGGCGCTCGGGCGTCAGGATGCGCGCGACCTGCTTGCCCACGGCATCCGCCGATGCGGCCTCGCAATACATCCGCTTGCCCTCGGCGTCGTGCTTGCATTGCACATAGGCCAGCTCGGCTGAGAAGATGACATGGGCATGCGGCCCCGCCTTGCGCAGCCGGTCGAGCTCGGCCGCCATCGGCGTGAGGTAGCGGGCATCGACATCGATGCCCGGCGCTGCCACGGCCGCCGTGGCGCCTTCATCGCTGTCGTTGTCGGCCGCCGTCTCTGCCGAGCCCGGCTGAGACTTCGATTTGCAGTTCTTCTCCGCGTCCTGCTTGAAGCCGATGGTTTTCGTCAGGATCGCCCGGCCGCGATCGTGCCTCGCCTTGATGCGGCGATGGCAATGGGCGGATCGCAGTTTCTCAGCCTTGACGCCGATCTCCTCTGGCTTGGCTCCGTAGACTTCAGTCAGCACCTGCAGGATCATGCCAGCGAGCGCTTCCGGCGCGATCGTCTTCGGCAACAGCGCGACGAAATTGCCGGTTTCCGGGTCGGGCGCGAAGCCCAAACCCGCAAGCTTGGTTTGGCGGTCGGATGTCAGCACGTGGCTCAGCCACGGCTGACCCTCGGACCCGGCTGACTCGCACCGCCACTCGGCCAGGAAATGCGAGTCCAGGCATTGGACGTACAGATTGCTCTCGGAAACGGTCAGGATCCCGTCCGTCTTCTCGCTTTCCACCAGCAACACCGCCGCGACGCCCCGGGCGATTTCCGCCTTGGTGGCCGGCTCGGCCAGGGCCGCGCCGCAGAACAGCATCGATCCGAGCAATGTGACGACACGGATCAGCACCTGCGGCGACATTTTTTCATCCCTTACTTGGCCCGGCTGCATGTTCCGAATGAGGTCAGGCCAAGTCAAAAGATTTTTACTGAATTGAACGCGGCTTCCGCCTGGCGGGTTGTCCCTCCGAAGGGGTGCCAAATGATTCAATCCGACGTCGTCGAAACCGATAT
The DNA here is from genome assembly GCA_964574305.1 of uncultured Rhodospirillales bacterium. Taxonomy (GTDB): domain Bacteria; phylum Pseudomonadota; class Alphaproteobacteria; order BOG-932; family Roseiterribacteraceae; genus BOG-932. The sequence continues at coordinate 13,002 of CAZNNJ010000023.1, forward strand.
CCCCCAGCGGCTGGACCGGCTGCCCTGGGCGCGGTTCCACTGGCTGGTGGTGGTCGCGCTCGGCATCACCTGGATATTGGACGGGCTCGAGGTCACGCTGACCGGCTCGGTTGCGGGCGCGCTGCAGAGCGCGGACGGGCTGGCCTTAAGCGATACCGAGATCGGCGGGGCGGCCAGCGCCTATCTGGTGGGCGCGGTGCTGGGTGCGCTGGGCTTCGGCCATCTGACCGATCTGCTCGGCCGCAAGAGGTTGTTCTTCGTCACCCTCGGCCTCTATCTCGCCGCCACCGCGGCAACGGCATTTTCGTTCGATGCGGCGAGTTTCATGGTCTTCCGCTTCCTCACCGGCGCCGGCATCGGCGGCGAGTACGCGGCGATCAATTCGGCGATCCAGGAGCTGATTCCGGCACGCTTCCGCGGGCGGACCGATCTCGCCATCAACGGCAGCTACTGGTTCGGCGCGGCGGCGGGGGCCGGCGTCACGGTTTTCCTGCTCGACCCGCGCATCTTCCCGCCTTCCATGGGCTGGCGCGTCGCCTTCGGCACTGGCGCGGTGCTGGGGCTGGGCATCCTGGCGCTACGCCGCTTCCTGCCCGAAAGCCCACGCTGGCTGATGATCCATGGCGACCGGCAGGGCGCTGATGATGTCGTGCGCCAGATCGAGGATCGGGTGCGGGCAGCGGAGGGCAGCCTGCCGCCGATCCCGCCTGAGCGCTTCCGCTTCCGCCCGCGCGATCATGCCGGTATCGGCGAGGTGGCGGCGGCCCTGTTCCGCGCCTATCCGCGCCGCGCCGTCCTCGGGCTGGCGCTGATGGGGGCGCAGGCCTTTCTCTATAACGCGATCTTCTTCACCTATGCGCTGGTGCTGGGCCGTTTCTTCCAGGTGCCGCCGGGGGAGGTCGGGCTCTATCTGCTGCCCTTCTCGATCACCAATGCCATCGGCCCGGCGCTGCTCGGCCCCCTGTTCGACATTTGGGGCCGCAAGCCGATGATCGCCGCGACCTATGCGGTCTCGGGCCTGGTGCTGGCGGCCGGTGGCTGGCTGTTCGCCGAGGGTCAGCTCAACGCTGTCTCGCTGACAGCTGTCTTCTCCGTTGTGTTTTTCTTCGCCTCGCCCGCCGCCAGCGCCGCCTATCTGACGGTGGGCGAAAGCTTCCCGCTGGAGACCCGCGCCATGGCCATCGCCATCTTCAATGCCCTCGGCACGGCGGTGGCCGGCGTCGCCCGGCCGCTGGTCTTCGGCCATCCGGTCGGGGCTGGCGGCCGCCTGCCGCTGTTCCACGGCTATCTGTTCGCCGCGGCGCTGATGATCGGGGCGGCGCTGGTGGAGCTCATGATCGGCATCCGCTCCGAACGCCAATCCCTCGAGTCCGTCGCTGCCCCGCTGTCCTCGGCGGAATAGGCTACTCCGCCAGCCTCTGCCCGCTCTGGCCGGTGCGATCCAGCAGGCCGTTCAGCCGGATATTGGCGATATCCGGCACGCCCTGATCCAGCGTCACCCAGGCGATGTGGTCCATGTGTCCAGGGCCGTCCTGGTGCGCCACCGCGCCGGTTGTGCCCATCATGATGTAGTCGCGGCCGTTGCGGATTTCGTGGCTGTAATAGTGGTAGTGGCCGGCGATCATCGTGTAGGGCCGGTCGGCCAGCATTTGCTCGATCTTGGCGAAGTTGCCGCTGTCGACCTTCCAGCCCGGCTTGTGCATCAGCACGAAGGTCCAGCGCTCGCTTTGATGCTCCGCCAGTGTCCTGCGCACGAACTCCACCTGGGCATCGCTGAAGCGGGATTCGTTGAGCGGGCCGCTTTCGAAGCTGTTTTCCGCCTTCGCGCCGGCCGCCACCGCCGCCCTGCGGGCATTGGCCTGGGCCAGCTGGGCATGCAGCTTCTCCTGCATGCCTATCGGGTCCTTCTGCATCAGGCCGACGATGGCGTGGAACTGGTCTTCCATCTTGGCCGGCATCGCCAGCGGCGGGTCCTCGCTGTCCAGGCACAGGAACAGCGCGCCGCGCCAGGTGAAGGCGTAATAGGGCGCGCCCTTGCGCGCCTTCCACACCGCCAGCGAGGCGTCGCCGCCCATGTCGTGATTGCCGGGCACGAAGAAGAACGGCGCGCCGGCCTTCCTGACCGAGGCGTCGATCGCGTCCCATTCGCGGTTCAGCTCGGTCTTGTCTTCGGTATAGCCCTCGATCAGGTCGCCGATGGCGATGACGAAGTCGGGACGCATCCAGCTGAGCTGGGTCATCGCCTGGTCGAACACGCCGGGCTTGGCCAGGCCGGTATTGTCGCCGACGACGGCGAAGCGCAGCACGTCCGCCGCCGGCTTCGGCGCCGCGCTCCACGGCGCCGGCCCTTGCGCCACGCCCTCGCTCTGGAAACCCGGCGCATGGGTGCAGCCGGCCAAAATGATCAGCGCGGCGCCGAGCAGTTTTCCTCCTGCCCTCATGACCGTGGCCCGAACTGATAGCGGAGCTGGACGCCGAACATGCGCGGCTCGCCATATTCGGTCTGGACATAGCCGAAAGAGTTGTAGACCGCGAAATTCGAGGTCCGGTACAGCTGGTCGGTCGCGTTGGTCATGAAAAAGGCGGCGTCGATGCCAGTCCGGGCGACGTCGTTCCAGTCGGCGCGGAAGCTCAGCAGGCCATAGCCGCCGATATAGCCGAACGGCTCGCGGTCCAGCGCCGTGGTCCAGATCGCGCTCTGATAGGAATAGGTGGCCGAGAGCGAGACTTCGCCGAGGTCGGGGTCTACCGGCAGATGGTATGTCCCCGTCACGCTGTACTTGTTTTTCGGCGCATATTCGAACGGCAGCCCGGTCGCGTCGGTGCCGTCGGGCAGGACGAAGCTGTCATAGTGGGCGTGCAGATAGGAATAGGCCGCCGCGAGCTCGATGCCCTGCCACGGGCCGATCGCGCCCTGCAGCTCGATCCCCTCGATCGTCGCCGCGGCGGCGTTCTCGGTCGCCGATCCGGCAGCGCCGGCGCTGGTCGGCACGGCGCGCTGGACGTTGCTGTAATCGTCGTGGAACAACGCCAGGTTGCTGCGTGCCTTCACATCGCCGAACTGCCAGTCCTTCTTCACCCCCAGCTCGATGTCGGTGACGTATTCCGGCTTGAAGGTCAGCGCCAGCGGATCGCTGGAGGTGGCGTTGAAGCCGCCGCTCTTATAGCCGCGGCTGCCCTTGGCATAGAGCAGCGTGTCTTGCGTCACCCGATAGTCGGCACCGAAGGTCCAGGTGCCGGCGGAGAAATGCTGATCGGCGCCGTCGATGCAGTTGGGCGCGGTGCCGACGATGCAGATCTTCACCGGCCCGGCATAAATCGCGTTCTGGCTGAAGTCCGACCGGAAATCCCAGCTATAGCGATAGCCCGCGGTCAGCTTCACGCCGGCCAGCGCGTCCGACACCTGGCCCAGGTCATAGGTGCCCTGGCCGTAGACAGCCTTGCTGTTGCCGGTCTCGCCGCGCGTGCCGAAGCCATGCAGGATGGCGAACTCGATATTGTCGCTGATCTGCTGGCCGACCGGGTGGTAGAATTCCAGATAGGTGCCGACCGTCCAGGTCAGATGCTCGTCCAGCGACTTTCCCTGAAGCTGGAGCTCCTCGGTATAGGTGCCGGTATTGGTGTTCCAGCCGGCCGAGTTCGGCGTGGCGTCCAGGAACGGCGCCGCGCTGCCGTCGTCGTCCAGCCGGCGGAAGAATTTCAGCTCCTGATAGCTGGCGAGGTTGCGCAGCGCCAGATCGTCGGCGATGTCCCAGCGGGCGATGTCGATCAGGCTGAACGTGTAGTTGATCTCCAGCGGGTTGGTGCTGGAGACGGTCGCGCGCTGGCCCCGCGCCTGCTGCGCTGCCAGGATGGCGAAGGCGTCCGGGATGTAGCGGGTGAAGCGGCTGTTCGGCGCGACCGCCAGCAGCTCGGTCCCGGTGCCGTTGGTGTGGGAATAGACGCTGTTATAGACGAAGTCGTTCTCGAAATCGTCGGTCGGGCGCAGCGTGACCGAGACGCGGCCGGCCCAGAAATCGCGGTTGTCGTAGTCCTTGCCGGTCACCGCATCCTTCGTGAAGCCATCGCGAAACTGGAAGTTGCCGCCGGCGCGCACCAGCAATTTGTCCGGCACGACAGGCACGTTGATCGCGCCCTCGAACTCCTGGTCGTTATAATCGCCGAGCGTCAGCTGGCCGTAGCCTTCGAAATTATTGGTCGGCTTCTTCGGCTGCAGCAGCACCGCGCCGCCGGTGGTGTTGCGGCCGAACAGCGTGCCCTGCGGCCCGTTCAGCACCTGAATGTTCTCCAGGTCGAAATAGAGGCCCGGCCCGCCGCCATTGGCGAAGGTCGAGATATTGAGCGGCAGCGGCACTTCGTCGAAATAGACCACGACGCCCGGCCCGGCACCGACGGTCGAGCCCTGGCCGCGCAGCGTATAGTTGTTGGCGTCGCGCACGTCGTTGGAGCTGACGATCAGCGAGGGCACGAATTTCTGCAGGTCCTGGGCGGTGGCGATCCGCTTCTCAGCCACGTCGCGGCCGGTGAAGGCGGTGATGGCGATCGGCACCGACTGGACCCGCTCCTCGCGGCGGCGGGCGGTGACGACGATTTCCTCCATCGCGCCGGCGGATGCGCCGCCGGACGTATCGGCTTCGGCCGGCTGGGCGCCGGCGCCGGCGATTGGCGCCAGAAGCGCGATGGTGCTGGCGAAGGCAAGCGTGAGTTTTGCTGACATGCTCTTGACTCCCGTTGAATTGCAAATCAGAAACCATACAGACATATCACTGTAACAATGGGCGATAGGACATGCAGATTTCGAAGATATATCAACAGATTGATCTGATGATGAGTTGAGTGTAAGTTGGGAAAACCATACGAAGATGCGCGCGGATATAGATTGACCATACGAATGTGTAAATCCTGATCGATAAAAACCCATTGGACAGATTTGTGACCGTCGCGTATCACGCGGCGACTGCTCTAGGAGACTGCTCTGCCCTCTGTTCGTTCGAGTGAGGCCGAGGACCGACCGTCCGAAAACGGAACGGCGCAAAGACTGGTCCAGGCCGGCATTTCGCTGATCGCACGCGGCGGCTTTCGCGCGCTGACCGTGCGCGATGTCGCGGCGATGGCGGATATTTCGTTCCCCTCGGTTCAGTATCATTTCCCCGCCAAGGCGGATCTGCTGGCGGCCGTATTCACGGCAACCGCCACGCAGCATTGCCAGACGCTGGACTCGCTGCTGGCCGAACTCGAGCCCGGCGCGGTGGGGCCGGATGCCTTGTTCCCGGTGGCGAACGCCGTGCTGGCCGATTGGTTCACGACCCATTCCGAGCTGACCCTGGCGGCGCATGAGATGCCGCTGGCCCCCTATCGCGATCCAGCGCCTGCCCGTCGGGGCCCCGCCTGGGAA
>CAZNNJ010000024.1:0-16583 GCA_964574305.1 uncultured Rhodospirillales bacterium
CATCGGGCTCTATCTGCGCGCCAGGGTTCCTGAGACGCCGGCCTTTCTGGCTGAACGCCGGCAGGGCAGCGCGCCCGTGACCCTGCTGTGGCAGTCGCATCGCGTGTCGCTGTTCAGGACATTCTGCCTGACGATCCAGCTCACCGCCTGCACCTATCTGCTGGTCATCTATATGCCGACCTTCGCCGTGCATGCGCTGGGCGTATCCACCGACACGGCCTTCCGGGCGGCGTCGGTCGCCAGCCTCATCTATCTGGTGATGAACCCGATCGCCGGGCGCCTGTCGGATTCGATCGGCCGGCCGCGCCAGATGCTGGCGGCTTCGCTCGCGCTTGCGGTGCTGGTCTATCCGGCTTTCCTGGCCATGGCGCGGCAGCCGACGGCGCCGGTCCTGACCGTCGTGTCCGGGCTGATGGCGGCGGCCCTGTCGATGTATACCGGGCCGGCCGCCGCGCAGGTGGGCGAGATGTTTCCGCCCGCGGTCCGCTCGACCGGCCTGTCGCTCAGCTACAATATCGCCGTACCGATCTTCGGCGGCTTCGCGCCTTATTTCGTGACGCGCTTCGACAACGGCGACCATCTGGCGCCGGCCTGGTACATGATTGCCTGCGCCGTGCCGACGCTGGCGGCCCTTATCTGGATGCGGGCCGCGCGGCGCTGACTTCCCAGTCGGGCTGCCGCGCGGCGGCGAGGATTATTTCTTCTTGGCTGCTGCCGGCGACGGCTTCTGCAGGTCGGCGACGGTCTGGTTCAGCTGGGCGGTTGCATCGCTGGCTGCTTTCGCCGCGGCGGTCGCCGCATCCGCGGCTGCCTTGGCACTGTTGGCCAGCTGGCCGGCGGCCACGGAATTCTGATTGATTGGGCCAATCTGCTTCTGCAGGCTCGCGACTTGACCCCTCAGCTCATCGATATCCTTCGCGTTCACGTAATAGGCGCCGCCGGCCAAGATGAGCGCCAGGATAACCGCAATGATGAATTTCCCACTCTCCACGCTTCTTCTCCCTTGTTTCTTCGGACTTAGGACACGAGTCCCCGATCAGCCCTTAGCACAGGAGGTCGCCTAAAAGCGGCAAAAATGTGGCGAGTGGATGGAGTTAGTTCAGCTTTGTTTCCCAGGCAGCGCCGCGGCGCCCAGAATCCGGCCATCCTCGCCCTGGACCAGGACGGCGATTCCATGTCCGGCATCGACCGGCTCGACGGGGAGACTCAGCGTCTGCCCGGTCCATTCGGCCAGGCTGCCGATCGCCTCGACTCCGTTCGCGTCGACCGCCGTCTTTCCGGCATTCTCGCCGCGCTCGACCTCGGTCGTACGCTTCAGGAGATAGCGGACCACCACAACCTTGCCTTTGCCGGTTCCGGCGCCGATCGAAACCGTTCGCCCGTCGGCTGCGAAGGCGACCGGCGCGGCGGATTGCGCCTTGGACCCGGCGATCGCCTCCAGAACGGCGCCGCGATTCGATCCCACCGCCTGGCGCGTACCGTCGATCACCATCTGCGGCGTATAGACCTCGCTGCGGCCGAATTGGGCGGCGTAGCCATGCTGCCGCGCCGTGGCGCCAGGGGTGGAGAGCGGGTCTTTCCAGCCCAGCCTGTCCCAATAATCGACATGGAAACCCAGCGCCAGCACGTCCGGGCGGCCTGCCAGCTCATTCAGCAGCGCATCGGCCGGGGGACAGGAGGAGCAGCCCTGCGAAGTGAACAGCTCGACCACCACGGGGCGGGTCTGCGCCAGGGCCGGGGCGGCAAGGCCCAAGGTGGTGAGGCCCGACAGGGCCAGGGCGGCGATGAAAATGCGGTTCATGGACAACTCCCGATACAGCTCTGCTTTGTGGTTCGCCCAGCCCAGGCTAAAGTTACAGTCTCAACCGACATGACGGTGGGTAAAGCATCTTGACCGCGAGCAGCGCCGAGGAGTGGGGCCGCCTGATGGCGGCGGCGCAGGCCGGCGACGGCGGCGCCTACGCTCGCCTGCTGCGCGAAATCCTGCCCTATGTGCGGGCCATCGTGCGGCGCCATCATGCCGCGCCGGATCGGGTCGAGGATGTGGCGCAGGACGTGCTGCTGACGCTTCATCGCATCCGCCACACCTACGACCCGGCGCGGCCGTTTACCGCCTGGCTGGGCGCCATCGCCCACCGCCGATCGGTCGACGCGCTGCGCCGCAAGACGCGCACCGACGCGTCCGAAACATTTTCTCCCATTGCCTATGAAACCTATGCCGATCCTGCTGCGAATAAGGATATAGCGGCCCGTGAAGACAGCGCCGTCCTGGCCGAGGCGATCGCCGCCTTGCCGCCGGGACAGCGCCGGGCGGTGGAGTTGTTGCGGCTGAAGGAGATGTCGCTGGCGGAGGCCTCGGCGGCATCGGGACAATCGGTGGGCGCACTCAAGGTCAGCCTGCATCGCGCGATTCGCGCCCTGCAGCGGGCCCTGGGCGGCAAGGTGGACGAGTGATGGACGAGACCGAGGGTTTGATCGCGCGATTGACGGAGGGGCTGCAGCCGGTGAAACGGCTCAGGCCGCCGGGGCTGCGCGCCGCGATCTGGCTCGGTGTCGTCGCCGTGCTGGGCGCGATCCTCGTCCTGCGCTTCGCCAACCTGGCGATGTTCGTCCACCGCATCGGCGACCCCAGGCTGGCGCTCGAGCTGACCGGCACGCTGCTGACCGGGATATTGGCGGTCATCGCCGCTTTCGAATTGTCGCTGCCGGACCGGCCCATCACTTGGTCGCTCCTGCCGGCGCCGGCCTTCGTCCTGTGGCTGGGCTGCAGCGGCTTCAGTTGCTGGCGCCAGTGGATCGTGCGCGGACCGGACGGGCTGGGCAAGGGCGAGACCGCCGACTGCTTCCTGTGGATCGTCGGCTTCGGCGTGCCGCTCGCCATTGCCCTGTTCGTCGCGCTGCGCCGGTCGCACCCGCTTTCGCCCGGCCCGGTCGCCGCCATGGCGGGGCTGGGCGTGGCCTCGCTGGCTGCATTTTTGCTGCAGTTCTTCCACCCGTTCGACGCCACCTTCATCGATCTGGGGCTGCATCTGGCCGCGGTCGCAACAGTGATCCTGCTTGCGCGCGCCGCTGCGCGGCAAGGGCTTAACGCCTTCTGATTTGCCGTTACTGCGTGAAGATCTACAGCGAGCCCTACGGCCGGGACCAGCGGGCTCAGAAGCTCAGGGCCGTTAGCCCAGCACCTGCCGGTAAGGCCCTGGATCGCTTCGCTCGCAATGACGGACTAACTATTGGCGCTTCTGGCCGCCGCAGAGCACCTCGGTCACCATTTCGGTGTCCATGTATTCCTTGAGCTCGGTGACCTTGCCGTCCTTCAGCCGCATGAAGAAGTGATACTTGTTGTTGTAGTACTTGCCCGACACATGGTTGGCGAAGGACTCGGCCTCGATCGCCACGCGGTCCCCCTCCGCGGTCAGGTTGTGGATGACGAACTTGATCCCTTGCGGGAAGGCGTTCAGCACCTGGCCGGCGAATTCCTTGGCCTGGGTCTTGTTGACGACGCCTGAGATCAGCGTGTTGCCCATCGTGTAGATGCGCACATCGTCGTCATAGGACTCGATGATCGCCGCCACATTGTTGTTCGTCATGTTCTCGATGAAGGCGCGGGCAACCTGCTTGTTGCGTTCGATCTCGCTCATTTCGTCTTGTTCCATACTTCGGTGAAGGTGACCGGCTGGGTCGCGCCGGGCGGGATGAAGCCGGCATGGCAGGTCATCAACGTGACATGCTTGGAGTAATCGCAGTTATCCCAGCCCGTCGTGCCGTTGGGTGCGATCCACTGGTCGTGATAGCCCTTGTCGCTCAGGACCACCATCATGTCCTGCCCGTTGCTCATCTTGTGGGGCTTTCCGTCGAACGTGCCGTCCAGGCTCACATGCTGCATCGGGCCGTCGCCGATCGCGAAATTGTCGGTGTATTGCAGGACCTTGCCATCGTCCGCGGTGACTTGCATGACGTGGTCGTGGATGTTCGGGAAGCCGGCCGGATATTTGGTTTCGGCGACATTCAGCGTCCATTCGCCCTTGGACGAGACATAGCCTTTGGCGGCGCTGGCAATACCGCCGGTGAGCGCAAGCATGGCTGCGGCGGCCGCGAGCCCGAATTTGACGACCATGTCAGAAATCCTCCCCGTTTCGATTTGCCGGCACAGTAACGGCAAAGCGTTGCGGGAAGAAGGGGATTCGCCGCTCCGCGGCTAGGGCCGGTGGCGGTTTTTCTTCGTCAGCGGCCTGTCGCCGCCCGCGGGGCCCTTCAGGAAGAGCTTGCCGCGGGTCTCCGGCTTCGCATGCCGCTCAGCCTTCGGCTTGAACTCGGACTTGCCCTTGTAGGGTGCCTTACCCTTGAAGCCGGGTCCTTTTGGGCCTGGTCCCTGGGCGTCGGGCTTGCCGCCGAACTTCTTATGGAAGGGGCGGGGCTTGTCGTATTGCCGGGCCGGGGCAGTGGTCAGCATGTCGGCGTCGGTGCTGGCGGTGATGGTCTCGTTCAGCGTGGCGAAACGGATATTGGGGTCTTTGGCGTCGGGCTGGCGAGCCTGGGCAACAAAGCGTTCGGCGGCGTGGGCCGCGACCTCGAAATGGGTCTCGGTATCCAGGATGCGAATGGCGCCGATTTCGGTCTTGGTGATGCCGCCGCGGCGGCAGATCACCGGGATCATCCAGCGCGGATCGGCATTGGCGGCGCGGCCGATATTCATCCGGAACACGACCATGCCCTCGCGGCCGAACGGCTCCTCACGGCGTTCTGGCCGGCGCTCGCCTCGTTCACGATCCGGGCGCTCACGCTCAGGGCGGTCGGGCCGGGGCCGTTCCGGCCTGGGGAGCGGCGCCGACAGTTCCTCGGGCGCGGGCAGTCGGGCGCGGTACATGCGCACCAGCGCGGCGGCCAGCTCCTCCGGCGTGCGCTCGGCCAGCAGGGCGCTGGCGGCGGCCAGATCCTCCTCGGTCGGCTCGTCGGCCTGGGCGACCTCCTGCAGCAGACGCTCCTGGTCGCGCAGCCGGATCTTGTCGGCGGGCGGCGGCGGCGACCATTCGGGCCGCAGGTTGGCATTGAAGAACAGCCGCTCGGCGCCACGGCGGCGATTGAACGGCACCAGCAGAACGCAGGTGCCCTTGCGGCCGGCGCGGCCGGTGCGGCCGCTGCGGTGGAGCAGCGTCTCGGCGTTGCGCGGCGCGTCGGCCTGGATGACGAGGCCGAGATCGGGCAGATCGATGCCGCGCGCCGCGACATCGGTGGCGACGCAGACCCGCGCATGCCCGTCGCGCAGCGCCTGCAGCGCATGGGTACGCTCGGCCTGGCTGAGCTCGCCCGACAGCGCCACGGCGGTGAAGCCGCGCTCCAGCAGGTTGCCGTGCAGCTTGCGCACCGCTTCGCGCGTGGCGCAGAACACCAGCGCGCCGGGCGATTCGAAATAGCGCAGCACATTGACCACCGCCCGCTCGGCCTCGTGCGGACCGATCACCACGGCGCGGTATTCGATGTCGCCGTGCGCCTGGCCCTCGGCGGTCGCGGCGATCCGCATGGCGTTCTTCTGATAGCGCCCGGCGAGGCCCAGGATTTCCTTCGGCAGGGTGGCGGAGAAGAGGAGGGTCCGGCGTTCGGCCGGGGTGGTGTCGAGAATGGCTTCCAGGTCCTCGCGGAAGCCCATGTCGAGCATCTCGTCGGCCTCGTCCAGCACGACGCAGCGCAGCTCCGAGGTCTTCAGGTTACCGCGTTCGAGATGGTCCTTCAGCCGCCCCGGCGTGCCGACGACGATATGGGCCCCGTCGGCCAGCGCCCAGGCCTCGCGCCGCATATCCATGCCGCCGACGCAGGAGGCGATACGGGCCCGGGTATTGCCATAGAGCCATTGCAGCTCGCGATGGACCTGCAGCGCCAGCTCGCGCGTCGGGGCGATGATGAGCGCGATCGGCTCACGCGTCGGCTCCAGCGCCGTCGCCTCGCCCAGCAGGGTCGGCGCCATCGCCAGGCCGAAGCCGACGGTCTTGCCCGATCCGGTCTGGGCCGAGACGAGCAGGTCCTTCTCCGCCGTTTCCGGCTCGATCACGGCGAGCTGGACCGGCGTGGGCTCCAGATAGCCCCGCGCGTCGAGCGCCGCCTTGAGCGATGGGTTGATGGTCGGAAAGGGCATTACAGGCCGATCGAAAGAGACATTGCGGAAATGGCTATAGGCCCGCCGCCGTCCGGCGCGGGCTGACACGCGGCGCACCCTAACGGGAAACTGTGCGGCGTTATAAGCCGTTACCGCATAGCAGCATTACCGAGACCGGACTGTCCCGCCCGGGGCGATGGTCTATCCTGCCGCCGAGACTAGCATGACTGCCGCCGCAACCCAACGCACCGCCCTGAAAGCGGATACGCAACCGGAGATACGTCCGGCGATTCCGCATGCCGGAATGGGATTCCGGCAATTCGTCGCCATGGTGGCGGCGATGATGGCGGTGAACGCTCTGGCGATCGACGGCATGCTGCCGGCGCTGCCCGCCATCGGCAAGGCGCTGAACATCGTCAACGACAATGACCGGCAATGGATCGTCACCGCCTATATGCTGGGCTTCGGTGCTTCGCAGCTGGTCTATGGCACGTTGGCCGACCGGTTCGGCCGCAAGCCTGTGCTGCTGACCGGCCTCGCCATCTATGTCGTGTTCAGCCTGATGGCCGCGGCCTCGACCTCGTTCGAGATGCTGCTGACGGCCCGCGTCCTGCAGGGCGTCGGTTCGGCGGGGTCGCGGGTGCTGGCCGTATCGATCGTGCGCGACTGCTATTCCGGCCGCCGCATGGCGCGGGTGATGTCGCTGGCCTTCATCGTCTTCCTGGCTGTGCCGGTGTTCGCGCCGACCTTCGGCCAGGCGATCATGTGGGTGCTGCCCTGGCGCTTCATCTTCGTCGGCTTCGCCGCTTTCGCGCTCGGCGTGATCGCCTGGGTCCAGCTGAAGCTGCCGGAGACGCTGCATCCTGAGGACCGGACACCGATCTCCCTGGCCAATACGCGGCGCAATTTTGGCATCATCCTGACCAACCGCATCTCCATCGGCTACACGGTGGCGATGACCGTGCTGTTGGGCGGGCTGTTCGGCTTCATCAACTCGGCGCAGCAGGTCTTCTTCGACGCGTTCCATGCACAGAAGCTGTTCACCACCCTGTTCGCGATGATCGGCCTGTCGATCGCCGCGGCGGCGCTGACCAATGCGCGGCTGGTGGAGCGGTTCGGCACCCGCATCCTGTCCCACAGCGCGCTCAGCCTCTATATCACCTGCGCCACGGCCCATGCTGCGATCGCGCTTCTGGGCGAGGAGTCGCTCGCCGTGTTCGCGGCGTTCATGGCGGTTCAGTTCTTCTGCTTCGGCCTGGTCGTGTCGAATTTCGGCGCCATCGCCATGGACCCGCTGGGCCATATGGCCGGTACCGCCTCGTCGGTGCAGGGTTTCCTCACCACCATCGGCGGGGCGCTGTGCGGCTTCTGGATCGGCCAGCATTTCAACGGCACGGTGACCCCGCTGACCTTGGGCTTCGCCGGCTTCGGCATCGGCGGCTTCCTGATCGTGCTGATCGTCGAACGCGGGCGCTTGTTCCGCCCGACCGAGGCCGGCCAGGCGAGCGTCGCGGAATTTAGCCACTAGCCAATTTCTGCGACTTGGCGTATACCCCCGGCGGTATATTTCGCCCTGGGGGGCCGCGATGGTTCACGCCGTTACCGAAAAGCAGAAGCTGCTCAACCGCATCCGCCGCCTGCGCGGCCAGATCGAAGCGATCGAGCGTGCCTTGGAGGCCGATGCCGGCTGCACCCAGGTGATGCAGCTGCTGACGGCGGCGCGTGGCGCCATCACCGGCCTGATGGCGGAGGTGGTCGAGGATCACATCCGCATCCACATGATCGATCCCACGCGTATCCCTACAACACCCGAGACCGAGGCGGCCGACGAGCTCGTCGCCGTCTTGCGCTCCTACATCCGTTAGTCCGTCCGCGTTCTTCTCGATAACCGGCCAGCACAAGCCGCGAGGTGACGATGTTTTCACAATGGACCCGAAGGACCTGGCTGCTGTGCGGCATGCTGCTCACGGCGATACCGGCGATGGCACAAGACGAATCCGCGCCGGCCGCGGTGCCCGAAACCATGCCTCAGGGCCTCTTCGACCGCGACACGCTGACCGACGGCTGGTTCGGCCTGGCTCCCAGGCTCAAGGAGCACGGTATCATCCTGGGCGCGACCGAGATCGGCGAGGTGCTGGCCAATCTCACCGGCGGGCAGAAGACGGGCACGCTCTATGACGGGCGCCTGGAGCTGGACCTCGATGTCGATCTGGGGCAGCTGGTCGGGCTCGAGAATACGGTGCTGCACGTCAACGCCTATCAGATCCACGGGCGCGGCCTCTCGGGGAACGATCTGGGCGGCAATCTGCTGACGCCGAGCTCGATCGAGGCGGAACGGACGATCCGGCTGTTCGACCTGTGGGTGGAGCGCGGCCTGTTCGACAACGCGCTGTCGGTCCGCGTAGGCCAGATCGCCGCCGACGACGAGTTCGTCATCAGCCAGTATGCCGGCGGCTTCGTCAACGCGACCTTCGGCTTCCCGGCGATCCTGGCCGAGGCGCTGCCCGGCGGCGGCCCGGAATATCCGCTGGCGACACCGGGCATCCGGGTCAAGGGCGCGCTCAGCAACTCGGTCACGCTCCAGGCCGCCATCTTCAACGGCAATCCCGACGGTTCGGTCGGCACCTCCGACCAGGAGGCGTCTGATATCAGCGGCACCAATTTCGCTACCGGCGTCACACCTTTCATGATCGCGGAATTCGCCTATGCGCCGGCGGCGGGCGGGGACGCCTCGGCGCAGGGCACCGCCTACAAGCTGGGCGCCTGGTACCAGGGCGGAAACTTCTACGACCTCGCGGTCGACCGGCACGGCAGATCGCTGGCCAGCCCCGCGGCCGGCATCGCACGCAGCCATGACGGGGAGTTCGGTTTCTATGGCATCGCCGACCTGTTGCTCTATCGCGTGCCGGGTACCGACGATCATGGGCTGGGCGCGTTCCTGCGCATCGGCGGCGCGCCGGGCGACAGGAACTACGTCAATTTCTATCTGGACGGCGGGTTCGCCTATAAAGGCCCGTTCGAGGGGCGCGGCGACGATATCGTCTCGGTAGGCGCGGCCTATACTGGCGTCAGCGGCCAGGCCGAACGGCTGGTGGGCGAGCTGCAGCGCGTCGGCGCCAAAACCGGCACGCCGTTCCGCACACCCGATTACGAGGGGGTGATCGAGATCAACTACCAGGCGACCCTGGCGCCTTGGTGGACGGTGCAGCCGGACATGCAAATGGTGCTCCATCCGACAGCCGCCGTCGTGCGGCCGACCGCCGCGACGCCGCTGCCGCGTCTTGGCAATGCCTTCATCCTGGGCTTGCGGACGTCGGTCAGGTTTTAGCGGAAACGGCCTTGATCGGCTTGCCGCCATCGGGCGACGCCGTGAGGAAGGCGTTGGTGACGACGGACTTCATGACCTTCTGGATCGCGGCCGCCAGGCCGGGATCGTCCGGACCGCCTTTGATCGTAGCCTGATCGAAGGTCGTAGCCTCGAACTGGTCGTTCAGGAAGATCTTGGCGTCGATGCTGACGGCGCGGCCGACGCCGAACAGCTCTTTCGCCCTGGACATCGCGGGCCCGATATAGCGCGTGCCGCCGCCAGCATAGGGCAGCTGCTTAAAATGCCAGACGATCCGGTTGGACGGCTGGTCACCTCCGGTCGGGGCCAGCGAGGTCGGCAGGAAATGCCAACCCGTCAGGTGCGACGCCGTCATCTGCTGGCAGAGATAGGAGGCGAGCTCGTCCTTGGTGAAGCCGGGCACCGAGCCGTCGATCTCGACGAGCACGGGCAGGCCCTGGTTGCGGAGCCCGCTGTCCAGCGATTGCGCCCGGACGCCGGTGGCGGCGAAGGCGATCAGCCCGACCACGGCACAAATCACCTTCCGCCCGCGTCGGAGCGGCAGCGGCCGGGCAATGGTGGGTGAATTGGATGTCTTCACCGAATACACCTCAGCGGAAATGAAATCTCTCTCCTAAAGATGGCCCTTGTTTGAATGAGACGCAATATCGCCTGACAGCGATGCCGTTTCACCGCGGCATGCGGTTCCAGGCATCCAGCGCGGCAATCTTATAGGCTTCGGCCAGGGTCGGGTAATTGAAGGTGTTCTCGATGAAATAGTCGAGCGTCCCCTTCAGGTTGGTGACCGCTTGGCCGATATGGATCAGCTCGGTCGCGCCCTCGCCGACGATATGCACACCCAGCAGCCGGCGGGTCTTGATCGAGAAGATCATCTTCAGCATGCCCTGATCCAGCCCCATGATGTGGCCGCGCGAGGTCTCGCGGAAGCGGGCGATGCCGATCTCGTAATGGATGCCGCGCTGCTGAACTTCCTGCTCGCTCATGCCGACCGTCGAGATTTCGGGCACGGCATAGATGCCGTAGGGGAAATGCTCCGGCGCCGGCGGCATCGGAATCTCGAAGGCATGGCAGGCGGCCATGCGTCCCTGCTCCATGGATGTCGAGGCCAGCGCCGGGAAGCCGATGACGTCGCCGGCGGCATAGATATGCGGAACGTCGGTCTGGAAGGTCGCCGGGTTGACCTTCAGCCGCCCGCGCGAATCCACCGTCAGGCCGCAATGCTCCAGCCCCAGCGTCTCTGTTGCGCCCATCCGGCCGCCGGCGAACAGCACCAGCTCGGTACGGATCTGCCGTCCGCTTTCCAGGGTCGTCACCGGCATGCCGTTCTGGAAGGTGATCGATTCCACCTTTGAGCCGAGGCGGACGGTCATGCCGCGGTCGCGTAGCTGGTGGGTGAAATCCTCGATCAGCTCGTGGTCGACAAAGTCCAGGAAGGTGGGACGAGGCTCGATCAGGGTGACGTTGAGGTCCAGCGCGCTGAAGATCGTCGCATATTCCACGCCGATGACGCCGGCGCCGATGACCGCGATGCTGCGCGGCAGCTTGGCGATCCCGATCACCTCGTCGCTGTCGACGACATTGGTGCCGTTGAAGGGGATTTCGGCTGGCCGGAAAGGGTTGGTGCCGACCGAGATCAGGAAGCGCGACGCCTCATGGGTATAGACCTCGCCGGTCTCCAGCGTGACCTCGATCCGATGCGTGTCGACGAACTTCGCAACCCCGAACAGGGTCTTCACATTGTTGCGGGCGAACTGGTGTTCCAGCACGTCGACCTCGTGGTTCAAGGTCATCATCAGCCGGCTCATCAGGTCTTTGGCCTCGATATCCTGCTTCACGCGGTAGGCGCGGCCATAGAAGCCGCGCTCGCGCCAGCCGGAGAGGTTCAACACGGTTTCGCGCAGGGTCTTCGACGGGATCGTGCCGGTATGGACCGAGACGCCGCCGACCTTGCGGCCCTTTTCGACCAGCAGAACCGACTTGCCCAGTTTCGCCGCCTGGACGGCGGCTCTTTTGCCCGCGGGGCCGCTTCCGATGACGATGAAATCATAGACACTCATGGCGGCTCCGTAATTTCGGATGTGTGCAGCGCACCATATAGACGAAGCGCCGGCGTTTTGGGATTAAAAATCGGTAAAACGTGAACGGTAGAACAGGCTGTTCGCCCGCTATTCGGTTGCCGGGCCGGCATCCTGTTGCTAGGGTCTGTTTAATTTCTTGAACGATCCGGCGAAGTGGACGGCCATGGGGACAGTAACGAGTTTCAACCTGGATACGAGCCTGACGCCGGCCGGCGATATCGCCCGCATGTATGCCAGCCTGTCGGCCAAGTTCTGGGACCAGCCGCATATTCCGGCCGATCAGGTCGAGCTGTGCCGGCTGGCGCTGGCGGTTATGCACAAGGCGGCGGCGGAGCAGGGCGAGCGGCATCCCGCCGCCAAGGCGCTGCCCCAGGGTAAGATCGACGCGGTGCTGGGCGAGCGCTGGCGCGGCAGCGACCTGCTCTCGCCCGGCGAGAAGGCGCTGCTCAATTTCACCGAATATTACTTCATGGACCCGCAATCGATTCCCGACGCGGTGGCGGCCGAGGTTGTCGGCCACTATCAGGAAAAAGGGCTGGTCTGCCTGGTCGAGGCGCTGGGCTTCATCGACAGCCGCATCCGCCTCGCCCTCATCTATTCCACACTCACCGCCTGACCGAGGAGGTTCCGATGGGTCTTATCGCGCGCGTTTCCGCCCCCAAGCAGCAGACCGGCAACATCATCCGCGACAGCGCGATGGGGCTGGTGCCGGAGACGGTCGACGAATATGCCGTGCTCAACAAGTCGCTGTGGACAAACGATCATATCCGCCCGGCGATCGTCGAGATGGTGCGGCTGCGCAATGCCCGCACGGTCAATTGCGTGTTCTGCAAGTCGGTCCGCTACGACGTCGCCAAGGCCGACGGCCTGTCGGAGGACAAGGTCGACCATATCGCCGACGGCTTCGAGAACAGTGACCTGACCGATGTCGAGAAGACCGCGCTCGCCTTCACCGACGCCTATCTGTTCGACCCCAAGGGCGTGACGCCGGAACTGAAGGCGCGGCTCAAGGCCGCCTTCAACGATGCCGAGATCGCGACCCTGGCGGTGGCGCTCGCCACCTTCAATGCCTCCTCGCGCTGCGCCGTCTCGCTGGGCGGCATGCCGGAGAGCCTGCCGGTGACGGAGATTTCGGTTCCGCAGTAAGCGCCGGCCGCCGGCACAAAAAACATAGAGTGGGAGGATATTTTGGGGCGTCTTGAGGGGAAAGTTGCGTTCCTGGCCGGGGCCAGCTCGGGTATCGGCCGGGCGGCGGTGAAGCGTTTCGCGGCCGAGGGGGCGACCATCGTCTATTGCGCCCGCCGCAGGGAGCTGCTCGACAGCCTGGGCGCGGAGATCGAGGCGGCCGGCGGCAAGGGCAAGGGGATCGTGCTCGACATCTCCGACATCGCCGCCTATGGCGCCGCGCTGGAGGAAACCGCCAAGACCTACGGCAAGCTCGACATCTTCGTGCACAATGCGATGTACGGCAATTTCCGCATGCTGGCCGATACCGATATCGAGGAGTGGCGGGCGAATTTCCGCGTCAACGCCGATGCGGCCTTCACCGCGACCATGACGGCGATCCGGCTGATGGCGCCGCAGGGCCACGGCTCCATCGTCAATGTCGCCACCATCGCGGCGGTGCGTTCGGTGCCGGGGCTGGGCGCCTATGCCGCTTCCAAGGCGGCGCTGATCTCGATGTCGCAGACGGCGGCGCTGGAGGCAGCGGCATCGAACGTCCGGGTCAATATCGTCATCCCCGGCGTGATCGATACCGAGAGCATGCGCGGCTCGTTCGGCAACGATCCCAACATCGCTGCCCATGCCGCGGCGCAGATTCCGATGGGCCGTTTCGGCACCCCGGACGAGCTCACCAACGGCATCCTGTTCCTGGCGTCGGACGAGGCGTCCTATATCACCGGCCACAGCCTGCTGATTGACGGCGGCAAGTTCGTCAAGCTGGGATAGGTCTCAGGCCGTTTTCATCGCGGCGGCCTTCGCGGGCGCCGCCGCTTTCTTTTCCGGCGCCGGCTTTTTCGCCGCGGGCTTGGGCGCTGCCGCTGTCTTCGGCGCGGCAGGTTTTTTCGCTGGCGGGGCCTTCTTCGCCGGCGCGGCCTTCTTCGCGGGGGCGGGGGCCATGGCGCCGCCATCGTCGTCCCACAGGCGGATGCCGCCGGTCAGTCCCATCTCGTTCGCGACGAGTCTCGCATCGCCGACCTGCTCGGGCGTCAGCTTCGAGGCGTTGCCGCCGCCGATATAGATGTGGTCGTAATGCATCAGGTCGAAGAACAGCTTGATTGTCTTCTGAACCCGGTTGCTCCATTTCTTGACGCCGATCTTCTTCAGCGCGGCATTGCCGACATAGTCGTTGAACTCGCCCTTCTCGCGCATCGGGAAATGGGCGAATTCCATATGCGGCATCAGATGGCCATCGCGGAACAGGGCAGTGCCGAGGCCCGTGCCCAGCGTAATCACGAATTCCAGCCCCTTGCCCTGCATCGCGCCGAAACCCTGCACCTCGGCGTCGTTGATGACGCGGGCGGGTTTGCCGAACCTTTTGGCCAGCGCATCGGCCAGCGGGAAATCGATCCAGGTTTCGCCGAAATGCGGCGAGGTGGCGATGACGCCGGCCTTCACAAAGCCGGGATAGCCGGCCGATATCCGGTCGAACGGCTGCAGAGCCGCGACCAACGTCCCCACGGTTTCGAGGAAACTTTCGGGGGTCAGGGAATGGGGTTCTGGCACCCGTAACCGGTCGACCAGCATCTTGCCTTTGCTGTCGAGCACAGACGCCTTCAAACCCGTGCCGCCGATATCGATCGCCAGAGTGTGCTTGTCGGTCATCCCGGCCCCGCCGTTCGTTGTTGTGCCGTCCGCAGATGCAGCCGGGCGTTGATACAGCATATCAAAAACCGGGCTTAGCTGTCAGCCACTTATCCGATAACGCCTTTCCACGCGACTTGCCAGTAGGTTCGTTGCATGATACTTAAGTAAATGCTTAACCAATCAAGCCGCATCGACCCGCTGTTCCATGCCCTGGGCGATCCAACCCGCCGATCGATGGTGGAACGGCTCGCCAAAGGGCCTGCCTCGGTCAGCGAACTGGCCGGGCCGCTCTCGATCTCGCTGTCGGCTGTGGTCCAGCATCTGGCGATCCTTGAGGCGAGCGGACTGGTCCGCTCGGAAAAGGCCGGACGGGTGCGGACCTGCAGCATCCAGCCGGAGGCGCTGAGCCTCGCCGAGCAATGGATTTCGGAGCGGCGGGCGGAATGGGAGCGCCGGTTCGACCGGCTGGACAAATATCTCGCCGGCCTGCCGCCGGAAACAAAGGAGTAGGCAATGACCAAGCGATCCGTCACCCACGGCACCTTCACGATCGAGCGCTGCTTCGACGCCTCGCCCCGGCGCGTGTTCCAGGCCTTCGCCGACCCTGAGGCCAAGGCGCGCTGGTTCGGGGGCCCGCCGGAATGGGGCTCGAACGAAAAGACGATGGATTTCCGCGTCGGCGGCCGCGAGACCAACCGCGCCACCCCGCCCGGCGGCAAGCCGCACAGCTTCGAGGCGCTCTATTACGAGATCATCCCGGATCAGCGCATCGTCTACACATACGAGATGCATATCGGCGACGAGCGCATCTCCGTCTCGCTGGCGACGATCGAGTTCCATCCCGACGGCGCCGGCACCCACCTCAAGCTGACTGAGCAGGGCGCCTTCCTCGACGCCTTCGACAATCCCAAGGTGCGTGAGGAAGGGACGATCGGCCTGATGGACAAGCTGGAGGCGTCGCTGAAGGCGTGATTATCCGGGGCTTTGCTCATACATGGCCGGGTCCATCTCGAAGACCGTGATCGGGTCGAGGATGACGCCGTTTTCTTCGACGTAAGCGTCCCAGAGGCGGAGCAGCTCGGCGAGCTTTTCGGGATGGGTCTCGGCCTTGTCCTCGATCTCGCCGGGGTCGCCGGAGAGGTCGTAGAGCTGCCATTTGCCGGGGCCGTAGGGGGCGGGCAGGTAGAGTGCCTTCCAGTCGCCCTGGCGGATGGCGCGGCGGCCGAACAGCTCCCAGCCGGTGCCGGTCTCGTTGCCATGGACGGCATCGGCCTGCTTGTCCATGTAGGGCACCAGCGAGCGGCCCCGCATCGGTTCTATCGTCCGGCCTTTGTACGAGGTGCCGGGATGGGCGGTGCCGGCCAGCTCCAGCAGGGTCGGGGCCACGTCCATCACGGTGGAGAAGGCGGTGCCGATCTCGCCCTGGCGCGCGAAACCCGGCCAGGTGATGAAGGAGACGACGCGGATGCCGCCCTCGGTGGTGAAGGCCTTGTGCAGGCGGGAGGGCGCGGTGGCGGCCTGGGCCCAGCGTGGGCCGTACCAGATGCAGCTCGACGGCCGGCCGATATTGTCCAGGCTGTTGTCGTAATGCAGCCGCACCTGCTCCATGATATAGGCGCCGGACAGCGGCATCGCCTCGACGATCGCCCCCTCGGCGCCATTGTCGGACAAGAAGATGACGACTGTGTTGTCGAGCTCGTCGGTCTTGGCGAGGTATTCGCTGACGCGGCCGATATTCCGGTCCATCCGCTCCACCATCGCGGCATAGACTTCCATCGACCGGGCCGAGACCGCCTGTTCCTCCGGCGTCATGTCGGCCCATTCCTTCCACGTGTCGGCGACGACCGGGTGGGGCACGACATCGGGACCGCAGAGGCCGAATTCCTTGAGCGCCTTGAGCCGCGCCGCGCGCAGCACGTCCGGCCCGTCGGCATAGCGGCCATGGTATTTGGCGATGTCCTCGCCCGGCGCCTGCAGCGGCCAGTGCGGCGCCTGATAGGGCAGGTAGGCGAAGAACGGCCGGTCGTCGCCGGGTGTGCGCTCCTGGAAATAGTGCAGCAGCTTGTCAGTGAAATAGTCGGAGGAATAGAAGCCCTTCGGCACGTCCACGAAGCTGTCGTCCTCGGTATAGAGCGTCTCGGCCGTGGCGAAGCGGCTGAACAGACCGCCGCCATAGTGGCTGCCGCCGGCCGGCAGCAGGGCGAAGGACCGCTCGAAGCCGCCCCCCCAGGGCAAGGATTCGATCGTATCCCCCAGATTCCAC
>CAZNNJ010000024.1:16593-18343 GCA_964574305.1 uncultured Rhodospirillales bacterium
CGGATGAGCTTGTCCTTGCGTCCGGTGAGCTTGGAGAGCAGATACGGCTCGTTGTCGAAGGACCGGTCGAAGCCGGGTGCCCAGGGCGAGGTTTCGAGCGTATCCCCCAGATGCCACTTGCCCGACATCAGGGTCTGGTAGCCGGCATCGCGCAGCAGCTCGGGCAAGGCCACGACCCGGTCGTTCAGATAGCCCTCATAGCCTGGCGCGCCCTGGAAGCCCGGGATCGTCACTTCCAGCATCGTGCCGATTCCGGCAATGTGATGGTCGGTGCCGGTCATCAGCATCGCCCGGGTCGGCGAGCAGGCCGGGGCGGAGTGGAAATCGGTGAGCCGCAGCCCGGCATAGGCCAGCTTGTCGAGATTGGGCGTATGGATCTCGCCGCCGAACGCGCCGATATCGGAAAATCCCAGATCGTCGGCGACGATCACCAGGAAATTGGGCCGTTTCGCCATGGCGTGGTCCTCAGGTGCGGGCGGCGGCTGCCGCGGCCGATTCCTCGGCCTGCGTGAAATCGTCCACCGGCTGGGCCGCGCCCTGTTCGACCAGCGCGCGGACGATCTCGGCGTGTTTCGCCTCGGTCAGCGGGAAGCTCAGCATCAATATCGCCGACAGGGCGTGGCCGATCGCTGGGCCGACTGCGATGATCCATTGCAGCGATGACAGCGCCGCCGGCGTGTTGACGGCACCGGGGACGAAACCGAACAATCCAACCAGCGGCAGCGCGATGCCGACCGACAGCGCCATCGCCGCGTTGATCGTGACGTTGAAGATCGAGAACAGCAGGCCGGAATGGTCGTTGCCGGTCTTCAGCCGCTCCTGGTCGGCGACATCCGAAACGATGGCGCGCAGCATCAGGTTGCCCGAGCCTTGCGACAGACCCTGCAGAACGGTCAGCGCGGCCAGCGCCCAGTACTGGCCAGGTTGCAGCGCCAGCAGCGTCAGATTGATGACGATCTGGACGATCTCGGCGACGATCAGCGTGCGGTTCTTGCCGAGTCGATAACCGACGCGCGCCCAGATCGGCGAGGCGAGCACGCCGAAGCCGTACTGGATCAGCGGGATCACGAGGATCGCCTTCAACGGCAGCTGCATATAGCTGGAGATGAAGAAGACCAGCAGCGCACCGCGGAAGCCCTGGCCCAGCGAGACGAAGAAGTCCGACCCGATGACGCGCAGCACCACCCGATCGGTCGCCAGCAGCCGGATCGCGGCACCGAACTCCAGATGCCGGCGCAATGTCTTGACCTGCCGCTCCCGGAACCAGAAGGCCAGAATCGGCAGGCCGATGGCAAGCGCGACAACGTTCGACAGGCCCATGCCCGACATCTGCGTGGCCAGGTCCGTGATGCCGAATTGCAGATAGACCAGCGGCGTCGCGACCATCGTCACCAGCCCGAGCGAGACCACGGTCTGGACATAGGTCTGATTACGGGTGCGTTCGTGATAGTGGGGCGAGAGGCTGCCGGCCCAGGCATAGAGCGGGGTCGAGAAGGCGGAATTGCCCAGATACAGGAAGAACAGGGCGAAGCCGAGATAGGCCATGCCGGCGGAGGCCGGCGGCATGTAGGTGGCGAAGATCGCGAGCAGCAGCAGGATGCCGCCGCCGATCACCCAGGGCTTGCGCTGGCCGAAGCTTGTATGCGTGCGGTCGGACAGCACGCCGATCACCGGATCGCTGAAGGCGTTGAGCAGCCGGCAGATCATGAATACCGTGCCGACCAGCGACAGGCTGAGGCCGAAATGCTGG
>CAZNNJ010000025.1:0-18157 GCA_964574305.1 uncultured Rhodospirillales bacterium
CCCTCCAGCGCCAAGCCCCAGTCGGTGTCCGGCCCGATATCGCCGATCGCGAGGCTGCCGTCCCCACCGCCGGCGCGAACCGCCAGCCGAAGCGACCGTCCCTCGGCCTCGAGATGGCTGACCAGCCCCTGGCCGACGAAACCGGTCGCGCCGGTGATGAGGACCGTGCCAGCCAAATTATTGCGCCGGGCCGACCTGAAGCAGCTCGACCGTGTTGCCGTCCGGGTCCCAGGCAGTGACGACCGTGCTGTTCATCGCCTTGATCTCGATCGGCGCGTCGACCTTGAAGCCGGCGGCGGCGATCGCCTTGCCGGTCTTCTTCGCGTCCGGAACCTTGAACAGCAGCCAGGCAGCGCCGGGCGTGAGCTTCAGCTTCCCCTCGGGATCATGGACCAGGATGATGTTGGAGCCCTGCCCCGGCGTCGGCCAGTCGACCGCCTTTTCCGCCGGGTTGTATTGCGCCCCTTCCTTCATGCCGATGAACTTGACGTAGAAGTCGGTCGCCTTCTTGAAATCAGTCACGCCGATCTTCACCGTCATCAGCGACGACACCGGCGCATCCGCCGCCCGCGCTGCCCCCGCCAAAGCCATCAGCGCCACCGCGCCAGCCATCAACAGTTTCATCCCGTTTCTCCCTTTCAATAGGCCTGCTTGACCCGCGGCGGGCTCGCCATCCAGCGCAACAGCAGGATGGTGAGGCCGATCGCGGGGATGATCATCCACCAGCCCCAGAGTATCGACAGCCAGCCGAAGATCGCCAGCGCGAACTGCACCAGGATGGCGGTCTTGGCGGTACGGCTATGACTGCGGCCGAGCTGGGTGGAGTGCTGGTAGAAATGCTCGCGGTGCGCCTGCCAGATCTTGGCGCCGCGCCGGGCGCGTTTCAGCAGGGTGATGGTGGCGTCGGCCAGGTAATACATCGCAATGATCAGGGCCGCGACCTGGCCGCCATCCATCGCCAGCCGGATCAGGCAGAAGCCGAGCAGATAGCCCAACGGCACGCTGCCGACGTCGCCCATGAAGATCTTGGCCGGGCTCCAGTTCCAAACCAGGAAGCCCAGGGCTACGGACACGAACATGGCGCCGCGGAAAGCCTCGAGCTGATCCGGCCCATGGCGCAGCCACACCAGCATCAGCCCGAACCCCATCGCCGCGGCCGTGCCGCCAGTGATGCCGTCGATCCCGTCCATGAAATTGAACAGGTTGACGAACCACAGCCAGACGAAGGCCGCGGCCAGCCGGTCGAGCGGCAGCGGCAGCAGACCGGCGGTAAGCGACAGGTCGGCCGGCAGCAGCGCCATCACCGCCCCGACGGCGACGATCTGCGTGGCAAACCGGATAGCGGGACCGAGGCCGCGGCGGTCGTCGATCCAGGACACCGCCATCAGCAGGACAGCGCTGCCGAGCACGGCGATCTCGGCCGGCTGGTCGAGCCGCCCGGCCTTCCACAGCGCCCAGACCCAGAAAGGCAGCAGCGCCAGCATCACCCCCCAGCCGCCGCCACGTGGGGTCGGCACCGTGTGGCTGCTGCGTTCGTTCGGCAGATCGAGGATCGCGTGACGGCGCAGGACGGCGAGGGTGATACCGGTCAGGCCCGCGCTCATCAGCGCGGCCGCAACCATGAAACCGAACGTATGGGAAAGGAAGAAATTGATCACGGCGTCTTGTCGAGCTTGGTCGTCAGCAGCGAACGATAGACCGCAACGGTCTCGCGGCCGACCGTGCCGGCGTCAAGCCCGCTCACGACCCGCTCACGCGCCGCCGCCCCGCAGCGGCGGCGAAGCTCGGCATCCTCGACCATCCGCCGCAGCGCCTCGGCCAGGGAAGCGGGGTCGCCCGGCGGGGCCAGCAGGCCAGTCTGTTCCGGCACGACGATCTCGCGGCAGCCAGGCACGTCGGTGGCGATCAGCGGGCGGGCGCAGGCTGCCGCCTCCATCAAGGTCATCGGAATCCCCTCCCCGCCCCGGCTGGCGAGCACGGCGACATGGGCGCGGGCCCAGACCTGGCGGACGTCGGACACGTGACCCAGCCATTCCACCCCAGGCTCGGCCGCCCAGGCGTTGAGCTCGGCCTCCGAGATTGCCGCCGGGTTTTCCGGATCCGGCGCGCCGGCCAGCAGCAGGCGGGCGTCCGAGCCGCCGGCGCGTAAAGTTCGGAAGGCGGCGACGACGTCCTCCACGCCCTTGATCCGCAGCATGCGGGCGGCGCAACCGATCACCACCGGCGGCCCCGGCGGCTCGGCCAGGGGCTGGTAATGAGAGACATCGACGCCGGACCCCTTGATCAGCACGATCCGGTGCCCGGGCACGATATTCAGCCGCCTCAGGGTCGCAGCGTCGTCCGGGTTCTCGACCAGGAAGCGCACCTGGGACCGGGATGCGATGTTGCGCAGGATCGGCACCAGCACCGCGCGAACCATCAGCGCCTTGCAGGTCGAGGCGACGAACAGGAAGCCCAGCCCGGTCAGCGCGTTGACGACCCGTGTCACCCGGGCCAGCCGCGCCGCAATCGAGCCCAGCAGGATCGATTTCTGCGACACGTGATGGACGATCGACGGTCGCTCGCGCCGATAAAGCCGCGCAATCTCCAGCACCGACGACACGGCGCCGAACGGGTTGATGCTGCCGCGCCGCCAGGAAAGCGCATGCAGGCCGAAGCCCTCGCCGCTTATCAGGTCGCCATGAGCGTCGACCCGGGTCGCCACCGATACGGCAAAGCCGGCATCGCGGGCCGCACGCGCCTGCGGCAGGCGGTGGGCCCAGAAATACCAGTCCTCGGTGACCAGAAAGATCAGCTTGGGAATCCTGCCAGCCGCGTCAGGCGATGGCATAATAATCCTTGTACCAGCGCACGAAGCGGGGAATGCCCTCGTCGATGCCGATCCGGGGCACGAAGCCGAGGTCCCTTGTGCTGTCGTCGATATCCGCCGCCGTCGCCTTCACGTCGCCCGGCTGCATCGGCTGGAAGTCGAGCATGGCTTTGCAGTCCAGCGCCTGCTCGATCGTCTTGATGAAGCGCATCAGCGGTTCGGGCTTGTTGTTGCCCAGATTATAGATGCGATGCGGCTGTGCCGGGTCGACAGCCAAGTTCACCGCCGCCAGGACGCCGGCAACGACATCGTCGATATAGGTGAAGTCCCGCTCCAGCTGGCCCCCGTTGAAGACCGGGATCGGCTCCCCGGCGAGAATCGCCCTGGTGAAGCTGAAATAGGCCATGTCGGGCCGGCCCCAGGGGCCATAGACGGTGAAGAAGCGCAGGCCGACGGACGCCATGCCGTAGACCGCGGCATAGCTCTCGGCCAGCAGCTCGCCGCCGCGCTTGGTCGCGGCATAGAGCGAGACCGGATGATCGACCCGGTCGGCGACCGAGAACGGGAATTTGGTGTTGCCGCCATAGACCGACGACGAGCTGGCATAGACCAGCGCCGGCATGGGATCGAGGCCCCGCAACGCCTCGAATATCGCAACCTGCCCCGTCAGGTTGGAATGGACATAGGCATAGGGGTTCTTGAGCGAATAGCGCACGCCAGCCTGGGCGGCGAGATGGATGACGCCGCGGACCCTGCCGGCGCCGGCCAGGATCGCGGAAACGGCCTCGGCATCGGCAATATCGGCGCGGTGGAAAGAGAAGCCCTTGTGTTTGCCCAGATGCGCGAGGCGCGCCTCCTTCAGGGCGACATCGTAATAGTCGTTGACGATATCGATCCCGACGACGGATTCGCCCTGCGACAGCAGCGCGGTGGCCACATGATAGCCGACAAAGCCCGCCGCCCCGGTCACCACCACAGTCATGTCAGACGCACCTCCGAAGGGTCCTCTTCAGAGAGCCCTTCGGTCTATTAGGTGCTGGGCAGGTCGCCCGCAAGGCTAATGCCTGCGGGCGACCGGCAAATCAGAACTTATAGGTCAGGCCGGCGGACAGGATATCGACCGAGAGGTGGGACTGCGCCCGGACGTCGCTCGAGGTCAGGATCGACGGAATCGTGGTGAAGAACTCACGATGCAGGTTGATGTTGGCGTCGTCGGCGAACAGATGGGCATAGCCGGCGTCGATGCCGATATTCCCGTCATAGTCGTAATGGAAGCCGGTTGCGATCCAGTAGCGGTCGCTGTCCGGCACCCGCGTATCGCGGAAACCGTCGGCCGTCGGCGTCTGGTCATACTTGATGCCGCCGCGCAGCCGCCATTGCGGGTCGAGCTGATATTCGGCGCCGAGCGAGAAGGAATAGCTGTCCTGGTAGTTCTCGGTCGTCACCAGGTTGCCGATCAGCGGGCTGGTGGTGTGGATGGCGATCTGCTGGAAATTGCTCCAGGTATAGAAATCGAATTCGCCCAGGATGGTCAGCTCGGGCGTGATTTTGCGGGCAAAGCCGGCCTGGACGACATCCGGCTCATCGAGCGCCGCCGTGCCCGTCACTTGCGTGTTCGCCACGGCCAGGATGCCCTGGAGATTGGCGATGGTCAGCGAGCCGCGGATATTGTGCTGGATGCCGTAGCGGTAGGTGAGGCCGATCTTGGTGTCCGGGTCGGGCGTGATCAGTAGGCCGCCATTGAAGCCGGTCGACCAGGTATGGCCGGACAAGGTCAGCCGGCCGTCGGTTGCGATCGACGGCCCGCCGACGGCGAGCGCGTCCGGGACGGCCGAGCGCAGTTTCACATAGGCATATTGCTCGTCGAGGCCGATGCCGAACGACAGCCAGTCGTTGAACTTGAACGCGATGGTCGGCGCAAAGTCGAACGTCTCGACATAGCTGTCGATCGAATCGTAGCGCGCGAATGTGTCCTGCTCGTACTTCGCGGCGAAACCGTAAGGGACGGACACGCCGAAGCCGACCCAGACCTGCTGGTCGGGAATCTGCGCACTGACATAGAAATTGCCGAGTGGCGTGGCAGAACCCGGATTGCCGCCATTGCCGCCGCCCGGACGGGAATTGGGCGCGACCGGTGAATGATCGACGGTGCCGCGGTCTGTCAGGCCGGCATCCGGCAAGATCAGGTCAATGCCCTGGTCGACCTGGATCCCTGGAAGCTGCGTCATGCCGGCGGGATTGTAATAGATCGTGCTTGCGTCATCGGCGGCGGCGGCGTTGCCGGCATGGGCACGGCCGACGCCTGCGGCGGATTGTTCCTGGATATAGAACCCAGCGGCCGAGGCGGCGCCGGAGGCGGCAATGGCCGAAAGCGCGAGCACGGCGCCAAGGCCGTGATTTGCCCGCAAGCGCATTTTTCTTATCTCCCTTATGAAACAGCGTGTATCGAACTAGCACAGACATCGCTGATGTAAAAGCGTGGGTTATATTGCAGCGCACACCAGACTTGAGAAACTCATCGCACATGAAGCCCGACTCACTTCATGCCTTAAACACGTGTGAAACTATCTAGATTTTGCGGTTGCTTCAATTCTTGAAGCAAATATTGTCAAATCCGATTTTGTTCCCGGAAATCCTCACGCCGTTAACACATTCAAATGAAGGCTATTTTACCATAATGCACAGCAAATCGCTGGTGCTTAATTTTAGAGCAGTTCTAAAGAGTGTTGCATTCCCCAGCGCCGGCGGGATACGATCCGATCGCACCGTTCGCCGCTGGAAAAGGCGGCCAGACCCCAAGGAGGACAAGTGTGACGGCTCTGAAAGATTCGAAGACGCTCCAAAACCTGAAGGATGCCTTCGCGGGCGAGAGCCAAGCGAACCGGCGTTATCTGTACTTCGCACAAAAGGCCGATGTCGAGGGCTATAACGACGTCGCCGCCGTGTTCCGTTCGACCGCCGAAGGCGAGACCGGCCATGCCCACGGCCATCTCGAGTTCATGGAAGCGGTCGGCGACCCGGCGACCGGCAAGCCGATCGGCTCGACCGACAAGAACCTGGTCGCATCCGTCGCCGGCGAGACCCATGAATATACCGACATGTATCCGGGCATGGCGCGCACCGCCCGCGAGGAAGGCTTCGACGAGATCGCGGACTGGTTCGAGACCCTGGCCAAGGCCGAGCGTTCGCATGCCGGCCGCTTCCAGAAGGCTCTGGACGGGCTGAACGCCTAAACCCGCCTTCTTTTTTCTGCATCAGACCGGCGGCTCCTTGGGGCCGCCGGTTCCTGTTTCTCCCCACCCGTTTCGGCACCCGAGGGGCTCTACATGGCTGAGCCGGATAGCGGCGCACCCTTCCGTCACAAGATCGACTGGCAAAATCCGGATTTCTACGACCTCGAAAAGATCGAGGCCGAGATGGAGCGGGTGTTCGACATCTGCCACGGCTGCCGCCGCTGCTTCAATCTGTGCGAATCCTTCCCCACCCTGTTCGACATGATCGACGAGACGCCGACAGGCGAACTCGAAGGGGTGCCGAAGGAGAAGTACAAGGAGGTCGCCGACGGCTGCACGCTCTGCGACATGTGCTTCATGACGAAGTGCCCCTACGTGCCGCCGCATGAGTTCAATCTCGACTTCCCCCATCTGATGCTGCGCTGGCGGGCCTATGAATTCTCCAAGGGCGTGCCGTCGCTGGCCGACAAGGAGCTGATCGCCACCGACCGCAACGGCAAGGTGGGCGCGGCGCTGGGCCCGGTCATGAACTGGGCGTCGGACCGCCATAACGGCCTGACGCGGCCGATCATGGAAAGCGTCGCCGGCATCGACCGCAATGCCGACCTGCCCAAATTCGAAAGCCCGACCTTCGTGTCGAGCGCCGCCAGGCACGCGCCAGAGCGCGACACGGCCGCCCCGGCGGCCGGCCGCAAGGCCCTGCTCTATGCAACCTGCTTCGTCAATTACAACAACACCGCGATCGGCCGCGCCGCGCAAGCGGTGCTGGCCAAGAACGGGGTCGAGACCAAGGTCGCGCATCCGGAATGCTGCGGCATGCCGCAGCTGGAGCTGGGCGACATGAAGGATGTCGCAGGCCGTGCCGCACGGATCGCCGCCTTGCTGCGGCCTGAGATCGAGGCCGGGTATCGTATCGTCGCGCTGGTGCCGTCCTGCGCCCTTATGCTGAAATTCGAATGGCCGCTGCTGCTGCCCGACAATGAGGATGTGGCGTTCCTGTCGAGAAATACCTCGGACCTCAGCGAGTATATCGTCGATATCGCCAAGAAAGAGGGGTTGGCGCCGGGCATGAAGCCGCTCGAAGGCGGCGTCACGCTGCATTTGGCCTGCCATGCCCGCGCCCAGAATATGGGCCAGAAGGGCACCGAGATGTTGAAACTGATTCCCCAGCCCGACGTCGCGGTGGTCGAGCGCTGCTCCGGCCATGGCGGCTCATGGGGAGTGAAGAAGGGCAATTTCGAAAAGGCGCTCAAGGTCGGCAAGCCGGTGGCGCGCACCACCGCCAAGAACGCGAAGGCCTTCGTCGCCTCGGAATGCCCGCTGGCAGCGATGCATATCCTGCAGGGGGTTGAGGCGATCGAAGGCGCGGCCCAGCCGGAGAGGGCGCACCCGATCGAACTCATCGCCAAGGCTTACGGACTGACCCCATGACCGCACGGCACGTCACGCGGGCCGATATCATGCCGATGTCGGACTATGGCGCCGTCCGCAAGGAGCAGCGCCGCAGGATCAGCGAGATCAAGAAGGCGCGGCGGGTCGAGGTCGGCCCCTATTCGACCTTCTATTTCGAGAATTACGACACGATGTGGCATCAGATCCACGAGATGCTGTTCGTGGAAAAGGGCGGCGAGGAGCAGATCCAGGACGAGCTCGACGCCTACAACCCGCTGATCCCCCAGGGCGACGAGCTGATCGCGACGGTGATGATCGAGGTCGCCGACCCGGACCGGCGGATGGCCGTGCTGCATATGGTGGGCGGCATCGAGAACCACATGATGCTGATGGTCGGCGGCGAGACGATCCGTGGGCTGCCCGACGCCGAGCGCGAGAATACCAGCGAGCACGGCAAGGCCTCGTCGGTCCAGTTCGTGCGCTTTGCCCTGACGCCGGAGCAAAAAGCGGCTTTCCGGTCGCCCGCGACGGCGGTAATGCTCGGTTTCGACCATCCGCGTTATGGGCATCTTGCTGCGCTGCCCACTGCAATACGCGAGGCTCTGGCGCAAGACTTGACGGGCTGATTCCCGCATTATTGGGCCAAACTCAACCTGCGCCAAATTGTCCTTGCGCAGCCAATCCGTTTCGGTTATTAACAAAAAAAACGGGCCACACGAATGCGGCCCGAGTTTAGGGAGGAAACGCCGCGCTAGGCAGGCGTCGGATATGGCGGGGAAGGTGCCATATCGATTCTCTTTATATTGCAACTGCGAAATGCCGTCAAGCAGAAACGGCATATTTTCGTGTGCGTTGCGGTAACCTCATACAAATCATTGAAATTTTTATGTTGCAGCGCACATGCGCACGGCTTGCGCCGGGCGCACGGCTGCTCACATTAGGACAATGAACGTGGCCAATGACGACAAGCCGATGGAGCCCTGGTTCTTCGAGATCGAAGCGCCCTTCCCGCTCGACGAGGACAATCAGGAACGGGTCGACACGCTGAACGGGGCCGGCCGTGCCATCGTGCAGCGCATGGTCGAGCATATCGCGATCGACGAAGCCGTCCCGGCCGAGGCGATGACATCGGAATTCGCCGATCGCGCCCTGGACCGCGTCCGCGACGCCATCCACGCCGCCCGCAACGCCGGCCCCGGCACCAAGCCCCGAACTGACCTGGAGGAGCTGGCCTTCAAATATATGGAGGCGATGCGCCTGTGGCTGCGGATCTACCGGGCGGCACGCGGCGACGGCTGACCGGGATCAGGCAGCCACCGCGCTCTCCCGGACCACCGCCTCGCGGGCGGCGATAACCAGGATGATCGCGCCTTTCCAGTCCTGCAGCACGTTGGCGACAGTCTCGCCCAGGAACAGGTCGTCGCCGACGCGGCGGGTGGCGCCGATCACGATCAGGTCGGCGCCGATGCGCCCCGCCTCCTCGAGGATCGCGTCGTCCGGCGCGATGTCGGCGTGCGAGGCCGTCTCGATCGCGCGGAAGCCATAGCGGGCGCCAAGCTCGGTGGTGTCGCGCAGGACCGCCTTCTTGTTGCGGTCGCCCGCCCCGCCGGCCCGGGCGCGCGTCGCCTTCTTGTCGTCGGCGGCCTTGCGGTTCGCGACGTGCAGCGCGGTGATCTTGCTGCCCTGCGGCGGCGAGAGGGCAAAGGCGAACTCGGCGCCATGCCGGGCGGCGCCGGTTCCGTTGACCGGCACCAGCATGTTGAAGCCCGCGGCCGCGACCAGGTCGCCCTGCCCTTCGCCGGCCATGACGAGCGCGATCGGCCCGGCGAAGCTCTGTGCGATCCGGTTGACGACGGCCGAGAAGCCGCCAGCGCCGGCCGCCCGGTCGATCCCCAGCAGCAGCAGGTCAAAGCCCTTTTCGGCCTCCGCCCTGATCGCCTCTTCCGGCTTGCCGGTTTCGATCCGCGCGGCGATATCGGGCCGCTTGTCCTCCCGCTCATCCTCATGCACAGCATGATGGCCAGATTTGGCAGCCTCGGCGGTGAGGGTCTTCAGCGTTGCCTCGTCGCCCTTGGCCTTGGCGGAAAATTGCAGGACGGTGACCGGCCGTCCGCGCTGGCCGGCGATGAAGCCGGCGATGCGGGCGGCAAGCCTGCCGCTGGCGCTCTCGTCGCCGGCGATCAGCAGCCGTTCCAGCCGGCTGACGAACCCCTTGGCGTCGAGCTTTTCCGCATCGAGGCGCTTCTGCTCCTCCTTGTTCACCGGCAGGCGGCCCAGCGCCCAGCGCAGCATCGGCGGCATCGCCATGGTGGTGATGACCGCCATGGTAACGATCATGCTGTAGAGATTCTGGGTCAGCGCCCCCATGGTGAGGCCGATCGAGGCGACGATGACCTCGGTCGAGCCTCGCGCATTCATCGCGCAGCCGACAGCGAGCGATTCCTGGCGGTTCAGCCCGCCGATCCGGCCGCCCAGGAAGGCGCCGGCGAACTTGCCGAAGGTAGCGATGGCAACCAGCCCGGCGGTCAGCTCCAGCAGATGCGTGTCGCGCAGAACCGTGAGGTCCGCCGACAGGCCCGACAGGCCGAAGAAGATCGGCATCATGAAGGCGGTGATGAAACCCCTAAGCTCATCCTGGATCAGCTGCGACAGGATGGGGGACTCGCCCACCAGCACGCCGGCGACGAAGGCGCCCAACACCGTGTTGACGCCGATCGCCTGGGTGGTCATCGCCATCGCGCACATGACGATCAGGATCGCGGTCACCACCGCATAGTCGATGACGAAGGTGTCGTTGACCCAGCGGATCAGCTGGAAAACCAGCCAGCGCCCGATCGTATAGCTGAAGATCAGGAACAGGGCGGTGCCGATCACCGTCTTGGCGAGCGAACCCATCGCGACGCCCCCCGCCCCGGCGATGCCCAGCGTGATCGAGATGATCACCCAGCCGACCGTATCCTCGATGATCGCCGACGAGACGATGATCTGGCCCAGGTTGCGGCGCATGAAGTTCATCTCGCGCACGACCATGGCGACGATCTTGATCGAGGAGATCGCGAGCGCCGTGCCCAGGAACAGCGAGGTGACCAGCCGGTCCTGCGCGTTGGGCAGGATCGAATCCGGCAGGAACTCGCCCAGCGTGAAACCGCAGGCGAAGGGGATCAGCACGCCGGTGGCGCTGATCGCGATGGCCGGCGCGCCGACCTTGCGCGCCAGCTTGAGGTTGGTCTCCATGCCGGTCAGCAGCAGCAGCATCATGACGCCCATATTGGCGATACCGGTGATGAGGCTCTTCTGCTCGGCGCTTTTCGGGAAGATCAGATCATGCGTATGGGGCGCGAGCCAGCCGAAGAAGGAAGGGCCGAGGATCAGCCCGGCCAGAAGCTGACCGATGATCGCCGGCTGGCCGATACGCTGCATGATCTCGCCGAGACCGCGGCCGATCAGCATCAGCAGCGCCACCTGGGCAACGAGGATGATCTCGCCGCTGCCGCCGACGCCATTGCCGGTGGGCCCGTGCGTCTCAGCCAATGCAATGACGGGCACAAGGGTCAGGAGGAGGCCGGCGAGGATACGCTTGCTCATGTTTCTTATCGCTCGGCGTTCACGGAAGGCCCCGTACTTAAACAACATCCGGGACGTGTGGGTTCCCGGGAGAGGGTCATTCCCAGTCGGCGTCGTCCTCCGAGATCAAGGAGCCCAGCATCGACGGTCCGTGCGTGTGCACGCGCGTGGGGTCGCCGCAGATCAGGTGATGCCAGCGTGGCAGCGGCCGGCCGAACGCGGCCAAGCGATAGCCGCATGTATGCGGTAACCAATCCAGCTCCATGACATTTTCGGGCGTAACCTTAACGCAATCCGGCACGTTCGTCTTGCGATTGGCGTAATCGGAACAGCGATTGTTGTCCAGGCACAGCATCCGGCACGCGACGTTCGACAGCGCGACCTCACCCGTATCCTCATCCTCGACCCGGATCTGGCAGCACAGGCCGCATCCGTCGCAAAGCGACTCCCACTCCGCCTCCGTCATCTGGGCGAGGGGTTTGGCGAGGAAGGCGGGCTGCTTGGTCATCGGGGATTGATACACCGCAACCGGGGCCCGAACGAGCCCATCGACATGCGCGCCCTTTCCATGCGCAATAACGCCAACGCGGTACGGAAATCCGCAGAGGGGAGGAAGCATGGGCCATCGTCTCTCATGGTGTGTCCTGGCAACGGCATTGTTCGGTCTTGCCGCTCAGGCCGCCGCGCCCAACCGCATCGCCGAGGCCGACAAGGAGCCCGGGAGTTGGCTCACCACCGGGCGGACTTACGACGAGAGCCGGGACAGCCCGCTGACCCAGATCAACGACAGGAATGCCGGGCAGTTGGGGCTGGCCTGGTATTACGATCTGGATACCGACCGGGGACAGGAATCGACGCCGCTCATGGTCGACGGGGTGCTCTACACCACCTCGGCCTGGTCGAAGGTGCAGGCGTTCGACCCCGTCACCGGCAAGCTGCTCTGGCAGTTCGACCCCGAGGTGCCGCGCAAGGTCGGGGTCAAGAGCTGCTGCGACAGCGTCAATCGCGGCGCGGCCTGGTGGAACGGCAAGATCTATGTCGGCACCATCGACGGGCGTCTGATCGCACTGGATGCCAAGACCGGCCGGCAGGTCTGGTCGGTGGTGACGGTCGACCAGTCCAAGCCCTACACGATCGGCGGGGCGCCGCGCGTCGCCGGCGGGCGGGTGATCATCGGCAATGCCGGGGCGGACTATGCCGTCCGCGGCTATGTCTCGGCCTATGACGCCGAGACCGGCAAGATGATCTGGCGCTTCTATACCGTGCCGGGCGAGCCCGGAAAGAAGGACGGCGCCGCGTCGGATACCGTCATGGACAAGCTCGCCAGCAACACATGGACCGGCAAATGGTGGAGCGAGAGCGAGGGCGGGAGCGGTGGCGGCACGGTGTGGGACGGGATCACCTACGATCCCGAGCTCGACCTGCTGTTCATCGGTACCGGCAACGCCGACTACTGGAACAAGGCCTATCGCTCGCCCGGCGACAGCGACAATCTGTTCGTCGACCCGATCGTCGCTCTGAAGCCCGACACCGGTTACTATGTCTGGCCTTTCCAGGAAACGCCGGGTGACACATGGGATTATGACGCAACCCAGAACATGATCGCAGCCGACCTCACCATCGGCGGCAAGCTACGCAAGGTGCTGATGCAGGCCTCGAAGAACGGCTTCTTCTATGTGCTGGACCGCGCCACCGGGAAACCCATCTCGATCACGCCCTACGTCCCGATCAACTGGGCGACGGGCGCCGACCCAAATACCGGCCGGCCCGACGTCGTGCCGGAGGCGCGCTATGATAAGACCGGCAGGCTGTGGTCGGCTCTGCCCGGCTCGATCGGCGGCCATAACTGGCAGCCGATGGCCTTCAGCCACGAAACCGGGCTGGTCTATATCCCGGCGCAGGAGGTCGGGGGCGCCTATGTGACCGACAAGCACTTCAAGGCCAGGCCGGTCGGGGTCAATCTGGGCATCGATTTCGTCCAGGCCGGGCTGCCCGACGACCCGGCGAAGGTCGAGGAAATCCGCGCCGCGACCAAAGGCTACCTGCTCGCCTGGGACCCGGTCGCGCAGAAGGAAGTCTGGCGGGCGCCGCACCCCGACTATTACAATGGCGGCGCGCTGACCACCCGCGGCAACCTTGTCGTCGAGGGCGACAATGACGGTTTCCTCAAGGTCTATGACGCCCGCACCGGCAAGGCGCTGTGGTCGATGGACGGCGGCAGCGCCATCCTGGCCGCGCCGATCACCTATGAGGTTCAGGGCAAGCAGTACATCACCGTGCTGGCCGGCTATGGCGGCTCCTCAGGCCTTTATGCCGGCGAAGCCAATTGGGGCCCGGACGGGCCGCGCCACAATAAGAGCCGGGTGCTGGCCTTTGCCTTGGGCGGGACGGCCAGGCTGCCGCCCCGCGCGCCGTCGGAGCATTTAAGCCTCAACCCGCCGGCCCAGTTCGCCGACGCGGCGACGGTGGCCGAGGGCGCCGGCCATTTCGCCCATAGCTGCCTCTATTGCCATGGCGGCGGCGCCAAGGGGGCCGGCATCGTGCCCGACCTTCGCCATAGCCCCTTGCTGGGCAGCAAGGAAGGATGGGCCCGGGTGGTGGATGGCGGCGTGCTGGCCGACAAGGGCATGGTCAGCTTTCACGCCGCTTACAGCCCGGCTGAGATCGAGGCGATCCGCGCCTATGTTATCGACCGGGCATTGCTGGAAAAGCGGCAAGAGGGTCGCTAGGCCGCTAGGGTATAGGCCCGGCGCCAGGCATTCGGGGTCCGGCCGGTCAGGCGGCGGAACAGCTTGGACAGGTGTGTCTGGTCGGCAAAGCCGCAATCGAGCGCGATCTGGCTCAAGGGGGTGCGGGTGCTGCGCATCAGCTCCTGCGCCCGCATCACCCGGCGCTGGACGATATAGGCGTGCGGCGTGGCGCAGAAGCTTTTCTTGAAGGCACGGCAGAAATGGGCGGCGCTCAGCGACACGATATCGGCCAGGTCCTCAACCAGGATCGAGCTGTCGAGATTGTCGTCGATATAGTCGCGCACCTTGCGCTCCTGCCAGGAGGCGAGGCCGCCCTTGCTGATCGCCGGACGAACGGCGGGCAGGGTGATGCTTTCGCGCAACAGCTGGGCGAGCCGCGTGGCGCTGATGCTGGCGGCGGCCAGGTCGTGCGGCAGAGCACCCCGAACCTCGTCGAGGATGCGCGAGGCGGTGGCGGGCAGAGAATTGGGAACAGAGTGAAAGGCGGAAAAAACTTCATGGCTGGCGTGCGACGATGCCGCGAGCTCGGTGCTTGATTCGTACGTCATACGACCGTCTCCCCTTAATGAAAAAATTCAGCGGGAACGGGTCCAGGTTATCCCTGACATGGGGATCGCTCCATTGTACGAGAGATAAGGGCTCATTGTACGAGGGTTGGTGGCGCCGAAGCCTTGGTTTAAGCCCCCTATACGTTGGTATCGTCCCCTATCCCCTTGACTTGGGGCTTGAACAACCCACCGGGCTGGCGGAGAATTTGGCGTCAGCACGGAGACGGTTTTGAGCGACAAGACTCCCGCGAATTCAACGGTTTCGGCCCGCCCGCTGGTGCTGGTGGTGGATGACGACGAGGCGATCCGCGAGGCGCTGGGGCGGCTGTTCCGCTCGGTCGATCTGGACACCGAACTCTATGGATCGACCGCCGGCCTGCTCGAGCGCGAGCCGTCCGCGGTCGAGAGCTGCATCGTGCTGGATGTCCGCCTGCCCGGCGTCAGCGGGCTCGACTTCCAGGAGCAGCTCGCCCACCATCATCACGATATCCCCGTCATTTTCATGACCGGCCACGGCGACATCCCGATGACCGTCCGGGCGATGAAGGCCGGCGCGGTCGACTTCCTGACCAAGCCGTTTCGCGACCAGGACATGCTGGATGCGGTCACGGCGGCGCTGGCGCTGGATCGGGTCCGGCGAAGCGAGATGGCCGAATCGTCGGAGATTCTGGCCCGCGCCAAGTCGCTGACCCAGCGCGAAGCGGAGATCATGGAGCACGTCACAGCCGGCCTGATGAACAAGCAGATCGCGGCCAAGGTGGGCTTGAGCGAAATCACCGTGAAGGTTCATCGCGGTAAGGTAATGAGGAAGATGGGCGCGGCCTCTTTGGCCGACCTCGTCCGCATGGCGGAGATATTACGGGAGAGTACTGCCAGGTAACATTGCTACACCATTGTATAATAGAACGATCTTATCGCCTCGGATAGATTCGGTGGTACTGCTACCCATCGCAGTTGCTCGCTATCCGAGGCTGGGTTTTGGCAAATACAACAACAGTGTCGATTGTCGACGACGATGACGCCGTCCGCACAGCGACCCAGACCTTCGTCCGATCCCTGGGATACGGGACCGCGGCCTTTGCCTCGGCCGAGGAATTTCTGAAGGCGCCGGAGCGCGAAACCGCCGACTGCCTGATCGCCGATGTCCATATGCCCGGCATGAGCGGCCTCGACCTGCAGAAAGAGCTCGCCCAGCAGCGGCCGAGCCTGCCGATCATTTTCATCACCGCCTTCCCGGAAGAGCGCGTCCGCCAGCAGGCGCTGGCCGCCGGCGCCGCCTGCCTGCTCGCCAAGCCCTATGACGGCGACGTGCTGGTCGAATGCATAGAGAAGGCGCTTGCTGGGAAAAGCCATAACCACGCCTGAGCGGTCCGGCGTCCGAGCAGATTTAGCCCAGAATAATGAGCTGGATCAGGCTTCGTCGGCCACCGGCAGTGTAAAGCTGAACGTCGCCCCCTGCCCTTCCACGGCAGTGGCCGAAATCCGGCCGCCATGAGCCTCGATGATCGTGCGGCAGATCGACAGGCCCATCCCCATGCCCTCGGCCTTGGTGGTGTAGAAGGCGTCGAAGAGGTGCGCCGCCTTGTCGTCGTCGAAGCCCGGCCCGGAATCCTGTATCGCGACCAATACCATTCCGGCCTCGCCCGGGCTGGAGCGGACGATCAGCTTGCGCATCCGGCCTTCGATATCGGCCATCGCCTGGATGGCGTTGACCATCAGGTTGATCACCACCTGCTGAAGCTGGACGGCATCGCCCGGCACAAGCGGCAAGCCGGGCGTGAATTCAAGCTGCAGCACGATCCGGTTGGCCGCGATCTCGCGCTGGACCAGCAATGAAGCCTCGGACAGGAGGGCGTTGACGTCGACCGGCGCGGTCTGCGGCGTCGCCTTCTGCATCATCGAGCGGATGCGCTTGACGATCTCGCTTGCACGCTTGCCTTCGGCGATCATGCTGGTCAGCGCAGCGCGCACCTCGTCCAGCTCGGGCGGGTCGCGGCGCAGGTAGCGGATGGCGGCCTCGCCATTGGTGACGATCGCCGCCAGCGGCTGGTTGACCTCATGGCCGATCGAGGCGGTCAGCTGCCCCAGCGTGGTGACGCGCGCGACATGGGCAAGATTGGACTGGGCCTGCTGAAGCTCTTCCTGCGCCCGCTTGGTCTCGGTGACATCCATGATCGCGCCGACGAACTGACGCCGATGGCCGTTTTCCGCCATGACATGGGCGACGACATGAATATGTTTCATCGATCCATCGGCCATCAGCAGCCGATGCTCGATATCGATATCCTCGCCTTCCCTGACGGCGTGCTCATAAGTCTCTTGAGCCCTCGGCCGGTCGTCGGGATGGACCTGCTCCATCAGCGCCCGGGTCGTCGGCTTGGCATCCGGCTCATAACCGTAGATGCGGGCGCATTCTTCGGACCAGACGATATCGTCGTTGTCGGCCGTCCAGGCGAAGCTGCCGGTATGGCTGAGCGTCTGCGCCTCGGCCAGATAGGCGGCCTGAAAGCGCTCGAGCGCTTCCTGCGCCCGCTTGCGCTCGGTGATGTCGGTGTTGATTTCGAGCAGGTTGATCGGCCGCCCCTCCTGGTCCTTCTCCAGCGACCAGCGGCTGGCGACGAAAACCCGGGTTCCGTCCCGCTTCGTGTGGCTGAGCTCACCCTCCCAACGGCCGGTATCGCGCACGATGCTCATGATCTGGTCGAGCGCGATCGGAAAGATGGTATTGAGCAATTCGTGCGAAACGCGGCCGACCGCCTCCTCATGCGTCCATTTGTAGAAGCGCTCGGCGCC
Organism: uncultured Rhodospirillales bacterium; assembly: GCA_964574305.1. Classification (GTDB taxonomy): domain Bacteria; phylum Pseudomonadota; class Alphaproteobacteria; order BOG-932; family Roseiterribacteraceae; genus BOG-932. The sequence continues at coordinate 17,090 of CAZNNJ010000025.1, forward strand.
CCGATTCCAGAATGAGATCACGTCGTCCAGGCTGCGCACCAGGATCGCATCGTGGCTGAGGTCGAGCAGCCGGGCCTGCTCGCGCTGGGTTTCGCCCAGCGTGCGCACCCGCCGGACCAGCCCGGTGATGGCGAAGGAGGTGACGGCGAAGGCGATCAGCGTCGAGACGTCGGCGTCGAACGTGACCTGGAACGTGAAGATCGGCTCGATGAAGAAATAATCGAGCAAGGCGACGGCGATGATGGAAAAGACCAGCGAAGACACCAGGCTGTCCATCAGCGACAGCGCGGCGATCACCGCCAGATAGATGAAGCCGACGGTCGAGCTCGACAGGCCAGCCGCAAAGCTGATGGCCGTCGCCAGAGACATTATGACCGCGCCAGTCAGCCAAAGCAGAAGCAGCGGCGGGCGGGGAAAGCCCAGCCCGTCGGTCAAACCCGGTCGGAAGAGACGATCGAAGGGCAAAAGCAGTCCGCTCGTCGGTTTTCGATTGTGCACAATACGGGACTCGGATTCTTAGATGCGGGTGCCCTGCCTGTCCAGATTTCGCTTGGACATGCCGGTAATCCTTAAGATCCGCGTCCCCTGCCCATGTTCGCCGGAAGACGCAGCTCGAAGACGGCGCCGTTCGCGCCGTTGCGGGCGGTTATCGTTCCACCCATGTCGCTGACGATGCCCTGGCTGATCGACAGGCCGACGCCGGTGCCCTTTTCCGCCGGCTTGGTGGTGAAAAAAGGCTGGAACACTTTCGTCAGGTCCGCCTCCGGGATTCCGCCGGCGTGATCGGCGACGACGAAGACCACCTCCCCGTCCACGACGTGGCCCGCGATCTCGATCCGCCGCCGATCCATGGCGGCTTGCGTCCGCGCAGCCAGGAAGGCGTCGCAGGCATTGGCGATCAGGTTGATCATGACCTGCTCGACCAGGACCGGCGTGCCCAGCACCCGGGGCAGGTCCGGCACGATATCGCGGACGACCTCCACCTTCGTCCGCCGCAGCCGCGCATCGAGGATCAGCAGCGCACCGTCCAGCGCCGCCGACAGGTCGACCGGCTGAACCTCGCCGCTC
>CAZNNJ010000026.1:0-18100 GCA_964574305.1 uncultured Rhodospirillales bacterium
TCATTTGAGTAAATAGATGGTACGGGTACGAATACCTTCTGACTTGCGACCGTCTCACCACAGACTGCGCAATAGAATGCGGGGATCGGCACTCCCCACACTCGCTGCCGAGACACGCACCAGTCGGGCCGGCCTTTGAGCATGTTTCGCATACGACTTCGGCCCCAAGCGGGAATCCAGGTGACGCGTTCGACCTCAGCTAACGCGGCTGCCCGCAAGCTGTGCCCAACTTCCGCTGAGCGGTCCATCGAGATAAACCATTGCGGAGTAGCGCGAAAGATCACCGGGTTGTGACAACGCCAGCAATGCGGATAACGATGCGGATATTCTTCAGTGAACAGCAGCGCGCCGTTCGCGCGCAAGAAGTCCACGATCTGACCGTTGGCCTCGAAGACCGATTGCCCGGCAAAGCCTTCGACCTCGCCAGTGAACCGCCCTGCATTGTCCACGGGACAGTAGACCTCCGCGCCTGCTATTTGTCCGCCGAGCACACCAGCATCGCGTAGCTGGTCGTACACCGCAGCGAGATCGTCGCGGTATTGCTGGCCTATGACAAAGTCGTCGTGGCCATGCCCGGGCGCAGTGTGAACGCAACCGGTTCCGGCTTTGCCGGTGGTTTTCTTTTGGGCGAACGCAACATCGAGTTCGGTTTCGGCGTCGGCCTCGCCTCCCAGGGTCACGTGTTCGCCAACCATTAGCAACGACGGACGATCGATCCACGCGTGCCGAGCTTGTAATCTATCAAGCGCCGAACCGGGAAAGCTTGCGACGATTCGTGCCGAGGTGAGTCCGCATTTTTCGGCTACGGCATCGACCAAATCCTTCGCGACGATGTAGATCTCATCGCCTACATCGACCGCAGCATAATCAAAATTCGGGTTCACCGCGATACCGAGGTTCGCGGGAAGCGTCCACGGGGTAGTCGTCCAGATCAAGACAAAGACCGGCTTACCGACTACTGACCACTGGCCATCGACTCTTCCACGCAACTCGCGGACCTGATCTTCGGGAAGCGGAAACTTAACGTAGATAGAGGGGCTGGTGTGCTCCTTGTATTCGACCTCGGCTTCGGCAAGCGCGGTCTGATCGTGGATACACCAGTACACCGGCCGCGCGCCTTTGTAGACATATCCTCGACCAACGAAGCGCCCGAACAAACGCGCTGTCTCTGCTTCGTACGCATTTGACATTGTGAGGTAAGGATCGTCCCACTCGCCTAAAACACCCAGGCGTTGAAAGTCGCGAGTCTGCCGTTTTAGCGCCTGAGCAGCGTGCTCGCGGCAAGCCTTCCGAATCGACACTGGACTCATCTGAGATTTTTTCGCTCCGAGTTTTTTGTCGACGTACAGTTCGATCGGCAACCCGTGGCAGTCGTAGCCCGGCACATACGGCGCGTCGAATCCCATCATCGAGTGCGACTTGACGATGAAGTCCTTCAGAATCTTGTTCATCGCCGTGCCGATGTGGATATCAGCATTTGCATACGGCGGACCATCATGCAGCAAAAACACAGGACGGCCCGCCCGGGCGCGGCAAATCTCGTGATACAGGTCCATCTGTCTCCAGCGCGCCAGGCGTTCGGGCTCGCGCTGAGTCAGATTTGCTTTTTGCGGAAAGGTAGTCTTCGGCAAGTTTACCGTTGCCTTCAGATCGAATGGCGTCTCGGTAGCCATATTCTCCTCTTATTCAATTCTCAATTTTCCATTCGTGACTCGATAGTCCGTGCGATCCAGCTAGCCACAGGTTGCAAAATCACGAATTCCAAATTGCAAATAATTGCAAATCGCAAATAATCGCAAATCACAAATGGCAAATTGCAAAGCACCTGGCTCCTAACAAAAGGAAACCAGGTGCTGATGGCGATAAGTTGATTGCTCCCGTGAAAGTGGCCCCTGGAGCCCGTTTCAAGGAGCAGTCAAATGAATAGCTCTTCGTCCTGATACGCCTGGTCGATCGGTTTTCGGTTGCGCCCAAACAACGTCTCCAGTATCCGTCGCAAACCGACGAGCATCGCCGAAAGCTCACGCATCGGCTGCAGCACGGTGGTTTGCACTTCCCTGGTCGTATCCTCAAAGCGATCCTGAGTCCTTACCAGCAAGCTGTCCAGTTCGGTAACCTGCCGCTGTATCGAGGCGGCGGTGTAGTCGAGAGTCTGCGAGATCTGCTCCGCCTGACGCTGGGCGAGCTTCGAGATCTCTTGCGAAGAGGCCGAGACCGCCGCGGCCACTGCGCGTGTTTCAATGGTCACCTTGTCAAACGCATCCTTTGCTTGAGTGCTGATCTTCTCGACTGAGTCCTTGACCGTGCTGATGGTACCCTGAACCTGATCAATCAACGGCACAGTTTTGGCAATCAAGGGCTCTGCCTTGGCCTGAACTGACGCCGCAATGCCGGTGAGCTTTTTGATGGCGCCATAGATAAACATAAACATCGCTGCCTGAACGATGAAGCTCACGACGATGACCACTGCCGCCACCGTCATGACGATGTAAAAACTATGCTGATCCACGCAACTCTCCTAGCCGAACACAGGGAACTCAACTAGCCCCAAGAGGTCTGACTAATAAAAAGATGAAGTGGGGCCGTGGCGTTTGCGCAACGTTTAGGCCGTCGGAATTCGGCGGCCAGGAGGAGCTCTTGACTAGGCTTCCTCGCCGTCACCCGCGACACCCGCCTTGCGCTTCTCTTCGCGATAAGCCTGCTTGCCCGCTTCAATCGCCGCGGCGATCTGGTCTTTCTGTCGTCCGGCAACTTCCGATACGGTCTCCGCGCCGGCCACCACTTTTTCTCGCGCTGTACCGTAAGCGTCGGAGACCTTGCCCGCGGCAGTCCCGTACACCTCAGAGACCCTGCCTGCAGCAGTCCCGTAGACTTCGGCGGCTCTGCTGGATGCGGTTCCGTAGAGTTCCGACGCGCGATCGCCCAAGATCCGAGCTTGCTCCCCTGCGGCGTCCACTCCGCGCTTTGTGTAATCGGCGATGTCTCCGCGCAATTCGCGGCCGCTCTTTGGTGCGAACAATAACGCCAACGTCGCTCCAATGCCCGCACCTATCAATAAGAAAGTCAGTTTTTCGGCTGCTCCCGATCCATCATTCTCTGCCATCTCTGTCCTCCAATGCGAGTATTCGCTCTGTTCTCTAGTCCACACCAAATCAACCTTTTCAATATATCACTTCGATTTGACCCTAACAAGACAGGACGTTTGAGATCGAAGGCGAATGCAACTAAGAGTGCGACTTCATCGCCACTCGACAACTCACCAAGAGTGTCTCGGCAACCTTCGCGTCCTGGCGGCAGGCTCTGCGTCTTTGCGCGAAATAGCTATCTGGACAACCGGTTCCCGCCTGGATGCCGAGACCCGCAAAGCGCCGGGCGGACCAGACATCGCTGGGACTGTCACCCACGCTTTTAGCTGCACCCGCGTGCTAGACGGCGAAGCTCAAATCGTAGGTGCCAGGGATAACAGGTCCCTGTATGAGTTCTGAGTTCAAACCCGTCGGTTCGGTTGTACAGTACAGGCGATTCGGAGTCGCCTGAGCAACATAAACCCGGTGGATGCCGGGACTGAGGTCGGCTTTGACTAAAGCAACATGATTGCCGCGAGTGTGTCCCTGGACGAACCCCTCTTCAGCCGCGGAACTCTTAACCAGCACTTCAACTTCACGCCCGACCCAGTTGTGATTTTGCTCGAGAGAGATGTCCTTGGACAGCTCGATCAGCCGCGACAGCCGCTCGACCTTTACGCTGCGCTCCATATCGTCGAAATGGAGCGCGGCCGGCGTGCCTTCTCGCTCCGAGTAGATGAACATGTAAGCCATGTCGTATCGAACCTGGCGATAGAGGGAGAGCGTCTCGTCAAAGTCCTCCTCGGTTTCGCCGGGGAATCCAACAATGAAGTCGGTCGAGATCGTAGCGTCGGGCAGAAGCTCGCGGACCTTGTGCACCCGATCGAGGTAGAACTCGCGCGTGTACTCCCGAGCCATTCGTTTGAGCGCGCGGTTTGAGCCCGATTGAACCGGCAGATGGATGAACCTGCATACAGCCGGCGTGCGGGCGATGGCTTCAATTATCTCGTCGTCAAAGTTGATCGGATGTGAGGTGATGAAACGAACTCGCGGGATTCCGACCCGGCCTACCATCCGCAGCAACTCGGCAAACGAGGGGTATCCCGGTATCAACGCCCGCCGCAATCCGGTCCCGGCAACCATGCCATAGGAGTTGACGTTCTGGCCAAGCAGGCTTACCTCGACAACCCCCGCCTCTTTCAAAGCTCTTGCCTCGTTGATGATGTCTTCCGCCGGACGGGAGACCTCGGGGCCTCGCGTCGCCGGAACGATACAGTACGTGCATCGGTGATTGCAGCCGCGCATAATCGTGAGGTGCGCGCTAAGCTCTCCGGTTGGAGGAGGCGGCGAATAGAACTGGAGCTCGCGTTTGAACTCGAATGATTGAAACTTGCCGCTCTCGATTGCCGGAACGATCTGGGTTATCGCTCCCGGCCCGAGCATTATGTCGACACCAAACCGTCGGCCCATCCGCTGGCCTTCCGGAAGCTGCGCAAGACAACCCATCAAACCGATAGTAAGATGCCTGCGCCGATACTTTTCTTTGCGCAGTTCGCCCAACAGCGTTTGGACTTTTTCCACCGGTTTGCCTCGCACCGCGCACGTGTTGACGAGTACCAGATCGGCTTGGCGGTAACTCTCGACGAACGAATAGCCGATGCCAGCCAGCTCCGACTGGATGGCGTGGGTATCGTATTCATTCATCTGACAGCCGAATGTGACGATGTGGGCTCGCATCGATGTGGCCTTTGGACGATCAGCTTTGACGGTGAATCTTACCATCCGTCGCGGACACGTGCCAGCAGAGGGGCTGGAACGGGTGGGTACATCAAAAGTGACCCGGTTTACCCGTCTCGCGTTGTGGGCGTTTACGGGGGGGGTGGTCGGGCGGCGGATGTATCGGGTCGTCGTAGGGCTCCATCGCTACGAAACGGTACCGCCGGCGCTGCCGGATGGCCTCAAGGACACGGCGATCCTGATCTTTTCCAAGACGAACGGGTACAGGCACGACGATGCCATAAAGGTTTCGAACGATGCGTTGTCATCGATCGCCGAACGCCGCGGTTGGTCGGCCTTCGTCACGGAGAACGGGGCGGTGTTCAACCCCGAGCAGCTCAAGCGATTCAAGGCCGTGGTTTGGAATAACGCGAGTGGCGACGTGCTGACGGAGGCGCAACGAGAGGCTTTCAAATCCTACCTGGAATCGGGTGGAGGTTTCGTCGCCATTCATGCCGCAGGCGACAATTCGCACCACGCCTGGCCATGGTATGTGGATACCCTGATCGGCGTGCATTTCATCGGCCACACGCTAAGCCCGCAATTCCCGCAGGCGACTGTCCGTATCGAGGATCACACCAATCCTGCCACACGCGATCTTGGTGAAACCTGGATTCGAACGGACGAGTGGTATTCGTTCGATTCGAGTCCGCGGGCCAAGGGCTATCACGTTCTGGCCACACTCGATGAAAGCACTTATCGGCCGGTGATGAATTTCCCGGTGGGCGGGATGGACATCCACATGGGCGATCACCCGATCGTCTGGACGCATTGCGTCGGCAAGGGCCGCGCCTTCTATTCTGCCATGGGGCACACGGCCAGCAGCTATGCCGAACCGGACCACCTGCGGCTGCTTGAAGGCGCGGTGGCCTGGGCGGCGGGGTTGGAGGGCACGGGATGCGAATGAAGAGGAACCTGATCGTGGCAAGGCATCTTTGGGTCGCGATATACGCCGCGCTGCTGGCCGGAAGCCCGGCCGCCGCTAATGAGAGCAAGCCAGTGCCAGAAACCATCAAGAAGACGATGGAGGCCTATATCGCTGCCTTCAACGTCGGCGATCCCGCAGCCGTGACGGCGCTATACGGAGACAGCGCGACAGTTGAGGATCCGGCCGGGTCGGCTCCACGCAAGGGCAGCCAAGCGATCCGCCAGTTCTATGACGCCGTCTGCGGCCATGGCGCCAAGCTGGAGCCGGTTTCGATCAACCCGGCCCCCGACGGCAGCGGCGCGATGTATTTCCAGGTCAAGATAAAGGCGGCCACCATCAACGTCATCGACGTGATGACGTTCGATGGCACCGGCAAGATCACGGCCATGAAGGCCTACAGCGCGATGGCCCCGGCCCCCGGTAGCCGCCGCAAGGCGCGCGGGGGTCTTACGCGGACAGCCCGTGCAGATAGTCGTAGCTGATCCTGGCGGACTCCAACGGCGGCCGGGCATAGGGCGGTTCCTGCTCAACGTAATAGCCGCCGATGACGGTTTTGCGACTGGCCGCGAAGATTCGCTTCCAGTCGATCGTTCCGCCGCCGACTTCGGTCGTTTTGATCATGCCTTGGCCGATCCGCCCGCTGTCTTTAGCCAGGTCCTTGATGTGCAGCGCGCAATAACGCTTCGGATGCTTCTCGAGATAATCGACCGGGTCGTAGCCTGAATAGACCATCCAGCCGCAATCGAGCTGGAAATCGACGAGCTCGGGATCGGTCAGCCTTAGCAGCTCGTCATAGGCCAGCACGCCGTCATCGAACTTTTTGAACTCGAATGAGTGGTTGTGATAGCCGACGCGGATACCGGCCTTCTTGGCCTTCTCGCCCGTTTCGTTCAGAACGTCGGCATTCCACTTCCAGTCATCACGCGTCATGCTGTCGAGCGCCGCGACGAACTGTGCGAACTTGCCGTAGGTCTTGAGCCGTGGGTCGGACGGATCGAGCGGCTTGATGCGGCTCGGATCCTTGATCCATGGCGCGGAGCAGATGAGGTGGCGGACACCGGCATCCTGCGCGGCGCCGATGATCTTATCGGAACTGGCCTTGAGTTCGATGACGCTCGTATGCGCACTCTTCCACCCAAGTCCCGGCGCCTGGAGCGCAGCACGGATCTCCTTGGCCGTCTTGCCGGCGGTGGAGAGATTGCTTTCCACTTGTCGGTAGCCAATCGCCGCGACGGTTTTTAGAGTGCCTTCGAAATCCTTCTCCAGATCGTCCTTAACGGAATACAGCTGCAGCCCGATATCCATGCCCAGGGGATTGGCGGACGCCGTGCCGATACCGAATCCATGAATTCCGGCCGCGATCGCAGCGGCACCCCGAACGAACTGGCGTCTCGATAGCGCTTCCAAAGCCGTCCCCCCCTTTTAAACGAATTCGTCTTGACGAATGCAATCGATTGCATTGAAGATCGGATCGTAGTAGTGCGTTGGGTGCCGGTCAAGAAGCGATCGGCTGCGCGGGGACCTTGGGGAAGGGCATGAAGCGAGTCTGTTCGATTTCTATGGTCGTGGTGGCGGCGGTCGTGGGGGCATACGCGCCGCCCGCTCGCGCCCAACTTCAGCAGCACTGGGCGATCGACAAAGCCGCCGCGGAGCGCGGGCGCCAAGCCTTCGTGTCGACCTGCGGGTTTTGTCACGGATCGGATGCGCGCGGCAGTGAACGCGCGCCCGATCTGCTTCGCTCGGAACTCGTCAATCGCGACGATCAGGGCGAACTGATCGGGCAGGTCGTGACGAAAGGCCGGGTGGAAAGGGCAAATCCGAGCTTTCCAAACCTGGCGGATAAGTTGAAGGAAATCACAAACTTCCTGCAGGACCGTATCCAGGCTGCGGGGAATCGGTTCGGCTACAAGATTTCCACCGTCGTGACCGGCGATCCCAAACGGGGCGAGGCCTATTCAAAGGGCGCCGGCGGGTGCGGGCAATGCCATTCGGTGACCGGCGATCTAGCCGGCGTCGGCGGCAAGTACAAGCCAGACGAGCTTCAGGCCCTGATGATCTATCCGGGGCCCAATGCGGTGAGTCTCATGGGCATCGACTTGCGGCATACCGACAAGCCGCCGGTCCATGTCACGGCGACCCTGAAGACGGGCGAGACTGTTTCCGGCACCGCGGTCCATGTCGGTGAATATGACATATCGCTTCGCTACCAGGCGGGCGCCTACCGGTCCTTCCAACGCGACGCGGCAACGAAACTCGACATCCAGGATCCCCTGGAAGCCCATGCGCGGTCGCAGGGTAAGTTCACCGACCGCGAGATCCACGATTTGATGGCCTATTTGGCAGGTTTGAAATGAAACGCTTCGGTACCCTGTGTGTACTCTCCGCCATGATTCTGGCCGCGGCGCCGGCTCGTTCCGACGACGCGGCCGATATGGCGCAGCTTCGCTCCGACTGGCCGACTTATCACGGCGACTATACCGGCCAGCGGCACAGCCCTTTGAAGCAGATCGACGCCCGCAATGTCAGCGCACTCGCGCTGTCCTGGGTCTTCCACGCCGACGTTCCCGCTATGCCCGGCATTCCGATCAAGCCCGTAAACGGGTCAACGCCGGTCGAGAAGGACGGCGTGCTGTATTTCAGCATGCCGAATCATGTCTGGGCGGTCGATGCTCGTACCGGGCGCCAGGTCTGGCATTATGTCACCAAGTCCGGCGCCACGATCGGCAATCGCGGCGTCGCGGTGGTCGGGAAGACGGTCTATTTCGAGACGCCGGACAATCACCTCGTGGCGATCGACGCCAACACCGGCCAGGAGCACTGGCGGGTGGAGATCGCGGACTCCAAGCTCGGCTATTTTTCGTCTGCCGCGCCGGTCCTGGCCCATGGCCACATGATCGTCGCGGCTGGCGGCGACTCGCTCGATTTGCCCGGCTACCTGCAGGCACGCGATCCCGACACCGGGGCCCTCCAATGGCAGTGGCGGGCAACCCCCGAACCGGGACAGCCGGGCTCTGAGACCTGGCCCAGCAAGGATGCGATGGATCACGGCGGCGGCATGCCGTGGCTGCCCGGAACCTACGATCCGAAGCTCAACCTGGTCTATTGGGGCACGGGCAATCCCAATCCGGTGCATGCGGGGCAAAGCCGCAAGGGCGACAATTTGTGGACCTGCTCGATCGTGGCGCTCAACGCCGACACGGGAAAGCTGGTCTGGTACTATCAGGTCTCACCCCATGACACGCACGACTGGGACGCAGTCCAGACGCCGGTTCTGTTCGACGGTGAGTTCGGCGGCAAGCAGCGTCACCTGCTGATGCAGGCGAGCCGTAACGGCTATTTCTTTCTGCTCGATCGTGCGACCGGCGAACATCTGCTGACTGCCGCCTATACCGACGTCAATTGGGCGAAGGGGCTGGACAAGCTCGGCCGCCCCATCCCAGATCCTGACAAAGAGCCCAAGACCGATGGGACGTTGGTGACGCCGGCCTCGGGCGGCGCTACGAACTGGCCTGCGCCCAGCTTCGACCCCGAAACCGGGCTGTTGTTCGTCAAGACGACGAAGACCTACAGCCTCTATTATCTCACCGACACCAGCGACAAGCCGGCGGGCTTCGGCGGCAAGGACGACTCGCTGGAATCGCGGCAGGCTATCACCGCGCTCGACTACCGGACGGGCAAGGCCCGCTGGGTTCATGACCTTGTGCTGGGTACCGAGAGGTCCGGCATCCTCAGCACCGACGGCAAGCTCCTGTTCACCGGAAGCACCGACGAAGACATCATGGCGCTCGACAGTGCGACGGGAAAGTCGATCTGGCACTCCCATCTGGGCGCCACGGTCGGCGGCGCGCCCATCACCTATGAGCTCGACGGCCGGCAATATCTCGTCGTCAGCGCCGGCACCGATCTCTACGGCTTCGCGCTGCCGGCGTCGGCGAGCGGCGAGCCGACGATCAATTGATCTCGCCGCTTTCCGATTCCGGGGTCAGGGAGGGAAAATCTTGAAGCGCAGGACTTTTGTGACCGCCGCTCTCGGCGCGGCTTGTGCCGCGGCGATGCCGTCGGCCTTCGGTGCCGGCAAGCGCAAGCCCAATTTCGTTGTCGTGATGTGTGACGACCTGGGCTATGGCGACGTCGGGATCTACGGCGCGAAGAACATTCCCACCCCCGCCCTCGACAAGATGGCGCGTGAAGGCATCGTGCTGACCGACTTTTATTCCTCGGCCAATGTCTGCACGCCCTCGCGTGCCGGTCTGCTCACCGGCCGATATGCCATAAGATCGGGACTCGCCTGGGAAGTTATCCGGTCGAATGACGATAACAGAGGCCTGCCGCTGTCCGCCGTAACCATCGGCAGTGTGCTCAAGCCCGAATACGCGACGGGCCTGTTCGGCAAGTGGCACTTGGGGCACACCGGCGATGCTTGGCCGCCGACCAAGCATGGCTTCGACACGTTCTTCGGCATTCCCTACAGCCATGACATGAAGCCGCTCGCCCTTTACGAGGCCGATGCGGCCACCGGGAAGGTCGACCAGTTCGACGTCGACTATCCGATGCTCCAGCAGCAGTTCTACGCGCATGCGGAAAAATTCATCGAGGCGAACAAGGACCGCCCGTTCTTCGTTGAGCTGGCGCTCTCCGCGCCGCATCTGCCGGAATATCCACACGCGCCGTTTCTCGGAAAATCCGGCGCGGGTCCTTACGGCGACGTGGTGATGGAAATCGACTCCATCGTCGACCGGCTGCTCAGCAAGCTTAAGGAACTGGGCCTGGAGCGAGACACGCTCGTGATCTTCACGTCGGACAACGGTCCCTGGTTCGAGGGGTCGACCGGCGGCTTGCGCGACCGCAAGGGCGGCGCGGCCTTCGACGGCGGTTATCGCGTCCCGTTCATCGCGCGACAGCCGGGAGTGGTGCCGGCGGGCGTCAAAAGCGCATCGATCGCCATGGGCATCGACATCCTGCCGACGCTGGTCCATTTGGCTGGAAAGGATCTGCCATTGGGACTGGAACTGGACGGACGCGACATTTCGGACGTCCTGGTGCGTGGTTCCAAGTCGCCGCACGACGAAATCGTGCTGTTCGACAATCAGACGGTCGTCGGTATCCGCACGCAGGATTGGAAATACGTCGCGGCCGGCTACTACCGCGGTTTTCGCATGCCCTACAAATTCGGCGGCTATGAAGAGCTGTTCGACATGCGTCGCGATCCAACGGAAAGCTACAGTATGGCTAAGGAACAGCCCGAGGTTCTTGCCGACATGAAGCAGCGATTCAGCGAGGCCGAGAAGACGTTCGGCCCGCTCAAGGCGCCGCTTCCTCCATTTGCCGAAAAGGCAAAGGAAATGCTTTCACACTTCAACCAAGACTGATCGCTCGATCCGGGGCGCTGCACCGCCGCCGCGGCGATTGTCATTCTATCTGCGCGGTGGAGGAGCGCAACACGAGGTGCGTCGGCAGCAGGATGCGCCTGTCATCGATCGGTTGGCCGGTCAGGATGCGCAACAGCAGCGTCATCGCCACCCGACCGATCTCCGCGCCCGGCTGCGACACGGTGGTCAAGGGCGGGTCCACGAAGGCCGCGAAGCGGATGTCGTCAAAGCCCATGACCGATACATCCTGCGGAACGCGTAATCCCCTATCGCGGGCAGCGCGGATCGCGCCGATCGCCATCTCGTCGTTGGACGCGAAGATCGCCGACGGGCGATCGGGCAAATCGAGCAGCTGCGAAGCCGCCGTGACACCGGAGGCGATCGAGAAGTTGCCCTGGGCCACGAGCGCATCCTCGAAGGTCAATCCGGCATCGAGCAGTGCATCGCGATAGCCATGCAGGCGGTCGCGGCTGAGCACGTTCCAGAGCGGCCCTGTGATGAACCCGATCCTGCGGTGTCCAAGATCGAGCAAGTGCTGCGTTGCCTTTCGCGCCGCATCGATATTGTCGATCTGGACGGTCGGCAGGTCGACGTTCGTGACATATTCGCAGGCGGCAACGACCGGTGGGATCTTGTCGCCCAACTGCTCTTGCGGCAGCAGTCCGGCCGGAACCCGGCCGTTGAGCAGGATCATCCCGTCGGTGCGCCGTGCGGCCAGAAGATTGCCATAGGCCGTTTCCTGCCCCGGAAGGTTTTCGGTGTCGGCGAGCAGGACGGAATAGCTGTGTTCGCGGGCGACCTGTTCGATGCCCCGCACGATTTCGTTGAAAAACGGGTTGGTCACGTCCGGGATCAGGATGGTGACCAGCCGTGTCTCCATCTTGCGGAGATTGCGCGCCGAGATATTGCCGGTGTAGCCGCAGCGCGCCACGGCGTCGAGCACGCGGCGTTTGGTTTCCTCGGCCACGGCATCGGGGCGTTCGAGGGCGCGAGATACGGTTGCTGTCGAAACCCCTGCAATGCGCGCTACGTCGCGTAGGGTAACGGTGGCTGGCCTATTATTTTCAACCGGGATCTGTCGTCTCCGCGATCAGGTGCTGCCGGTTTCATCCAGGCCCAGGTCGCGCCGCAAGGCAGGCGCGTCGGCTGCTGAGCCGGCGAAATCGTCGAAAGCACTGCGGGTGACAGGTATTATATGTTCGCGAATAAAGCGAGCGCCTTCCGCAGCGCCTGTTTCTCCATCCTTTAGCGCGCATTCCCATTCCAAGACCGCCCAGCCAGGAAAGTCGTATTGGGCCAGCTTGGAGAAGATTCCCTTGAAATCGATCTGTCCGTCACCAAGCGACCGGAAACGGCCGGGCCTTTCGATCCAGTCCAGATAACCACCGTAAACGCCCGCGCGCGCATTCGGCCGGAATTCTGCATCCTTGACGTGAAACATGCGGATCCGGTCGTGATAGCGATCAATGAAGCCCAGATAATCCATCTGCTGCAGCAGCATGTGGCTGGGATCGTAAAGTATGTTGGCGCGCTTATGACCTCCGACGAGTTCTAGGAACCGTTCGAAGGTGGCACCGTCGTGCAAATCCTCGCCCGGATGCAGCTCGAAACAGAGGTCAATGCCTTCTTGGTCGCAGGCGTCGAGAAGCGGTTGCCAGCGGCGCGCCAATTCCGCGAAACCAAGATCGACGAGCGCCCTCGGCCTTTGTGGCCATGGGTAGATGAACGGCCACAACAGTGAACCGGAAAATGTCGCCATCGCCGACAGCCCGAGCTGCCGGCTTGCTCGTGCCGCCATCCTGACCTGATTGGCCGCCCACTCCTGACGCGCATCCGGCGAATCCCGGACCGCCTCGGGCGCAAAGGCGTCAAACACGCGATCGTAGGCTGGGTGGACCGCGATCAACTGACCTTGGAGGTGGCACGACAATTCGCTCACGACCAGACCGTGCTGGCCAAGCATGCCGGCGATATCGTCGCAATAGGCTTGGCTGTCGGCAGCGGTTTCCAGATCGAACAGCCGCCTTTCGTTGGTCGGTATCTGCAGTGCGGCGTAGCCAAAGCCCGCTGCCCAACCGGCCATGTGTTCGAGCGAGTCGAAAGGGGGCTGATCGCCTACGAACTGAGCAAGAAAGAGGCCGGGGCCTTTGATCGTTTTCACGGATTCCCCTCGTTCCTAGCGATATTAGCCATAATGATTGATTGTTTCATTGGCATCCGGTTGCGACCCATTGCTGCTCGCGGCAGGAACGCTCGCACGCCTCGAGCACTTTTTGGCAAGCAAGGCCCTCCTCGAAAGTTGGCGCTGAGTGGTCACCTGTCGCGATGTCGTTCAGGAAGGCTGCGATCAGATGGACCTGTGCATGCTCCCAACCCAGGAGGTGGCCGGGCGGCCACCAGTGTGTGAGGAACGGATGCTCGGGTTCTGTGACCAGTATCTTCCGGAACCCGCGGATGTCGGACGGATCTTCGCTGAAATAGACCAACAGTTCGTTCAGGCGTTCGAGGTTGAATCGCAGTGCGCCCTCCGACCCTTCAATTTCGATCTCGTTCCGGTTCTTCGAACCGGTTGCCGCTCGGCTCGCTTCGAAAACCCCCATTGCGCTGTCGCGGAAACGGGCCAGAAAACAGGTCGCATCGTCGACCGTTACGTTGGCCGTCTCCCCGGTTAACGGCCACCGCCGGGTCGGCACGAACGTTCTGCTGTCGGCCACGACCTCTTCGATCGGCCCGACCAAGTAGTGCGCAAGATCGATCAGATGCGCATTGAGATCGCCGTGTGCCCCCGAACCTGCGATTTCCCGGTCCAGCCGCCAGCTCATCGGGGCTTCCGACGTCGCCAGCCAGTCCTGAAGATAATGGGCTCTGAAATGGCGAATGCGACCTAACCGCCCCTCTTTGATAACCCGGCGCGCCAGTTGGATTGCCGGAACAAACCGGTAGTTGAAGGCCACGGCATGCCGGACGCCGGCGACGGTCGCAGCGGCGAGCATCTGCTCTGCCTCAGCAACCGACATAGCAAGAGGCTTCTCGCACAATACGTGCTTGCCGGCGGTTGCCGACGCTATGGCGATATCGGCGTGCAGGTCGGTCGGTGTCGCAATGTCTACCAAGTCGATATGCGGGTTTTGGATCTCGGCGATCCAGTCCTGGCCGCTTTGCGCCCAGCCGTAGCGATCGCGGATCTCCTGGCGCCGATCCTCATCGAGCCCGACAATCGATTGCATAACAATCTCAAACTCGGCTTTTCGAAATTCGGATATCCGGCGATAGGCCGAACTATGAGCACGCCCCATGAATCCCGTGCCAATCAGGCAGATACCAAGCCTTTTTTGGGTCATCGTCAGATCTATGAGCTTTCCTCGATGTCGATAATTTTCTCTTGCCACATCGTCGGGCTGCGTGCAATCCGTTTGTAATCGATTGCATAGCCGTTAAGGCCCCTACAAAACCAAGGGAAAGGTCCTGCCGATGATCGCCAGATATCTCTGTGGCGCGAGTTGCCTCGCAATGCTGCTTGCCGGTGAGGCGACGGCTCAGCCCCTGGCGCAGCCATCGGCGGACGCAGCTTCAGCAAGCGGGCTTGAAGAGATTGTCGTCACAGCTCGGCGTAAGGAAGAGAAACTGCAATCGGTCCCCATCGCGGTAACCGCATTTACAGGAGCGGATCTTCAAGCACATCAGATCACGGATCAGTTTCACCTGGCGCAAACCGTTCCTTCGCTCGTCATTTACGAGAGCGGCATTCGGGATAATGCGAGTTTCGCCATTCGCGGCCAGTCGTCCAACTTCAACGGCTCCGCGGGTGTCCTGACCTATTTCAATGAGGTTCCGAGCGCGATATCGGTCGTCGGATCCTATTACGATCTTGAGAACGTCCAAATACTAAAGGGGCCCCAGGGAACGCTCTTCGGAGGCACATCGACCGGGGGCGCCGCCCTGTTCGAAACGGTGAAACCCAAGAACACCTTCGAAGGGTACGGGCAGATCACGCTCGGGGCATACAACTGGCGCGAATTCGAAGGCGCGGTAAACGTCCCGATCGTGGCGGACAAGGTGCTGCTGCGCGTCGCCGGAGACTGGGACGAGCGCGACGGCTATACGAAGGACGTGGGGCTGGTTCCGGTCATCCAGCGGGCGATCAAATTTACCAACGGGCCCTATTACGTCTCACAGGAAGGCAAGGATTACGACAATCGCAATGACCAACACGTGCGCGTGAGCCTCCTTTTGAGGCCGGTAGACGAGATCGAGAATCTCCTGGTTGCGCGATATGACTACAAGCATACGAACGGGCCAGGTCAGAATGTCTATCTGTTTAACCCGGACGCGTTCACGCCTGGTCACCTCCTTGGAGGTCTGGCTCCGTTCGCGCCTGCGTTTGCCGCTGAAATCGCCCAGCAGGCTGCTCTGGGTCCCAGACATACATCGTATGACGCGCCACAGCTTCATATGGATGAGCTCTGGCAACTCGTCGATCAATTCCGTTGGGACGCGACGGACTACCTGACCGTTAGGAACATCGCCAGCTATTCCGAAAACAGGTCGCTCTTGCGCTGGGATGAAGACGGGACGCCGTTTCCGTTCCTTGAACAGGTTGGTACGGCGCCTAAGACCCTGGCAACGATTACTGAGGAGTTCCAGCTCCAGGGGCGGTGGTTCGACGGCGCTTTGCACACGACGGTCGGGTTCTTCGGGGAATTCAAGCACAATCCCAACGGTTTGCTGGAGACAAACGACTACTTGCCAATGCCGAACGCCTTTTTCGGCCAGTTGGCCGCGCCCTCGACGACCGCGGAACATCAGCACGCCGGGTACGGCCAGGGCACGTACGATCTCAGCCGGATCGCCTCGTTTCTCGATGGTGTGAAGTTTACCGGCGGTATCCGATACACCTGGGACGACACGGCGGGATCGGGCACGACGCTCGTTTCCCCATATCCACCCTTCGGGTTCTTCAATCCTGCTGCGCCGACTCCGGTCACGCATGGAAATCCGAATTGTTTCACCGGTGCCAAAGGCTGTTTCACGCCGATCAACAATTCCTTCTCGAGCAGTTCGCACCTGGGATGGACGATCCAGCTGGAAGATCAGATCGACGCTACCACCTTTGTCTACGTGAGGGCCGGAAAGGCGTTTAAACCGGGCGGTGTGAATTCCAACGCGGCGCCGTCGCAGGCGTTATTCCAGTCGGAATACCTGCAGGATGTCGAAATCGGCTTGAAGAAGGACTGGGCGTTCGGCGGTATGAAGGCGCGGACGAATATCGCGCTCTTCCATGGCGACTACTCGAATATCCAGCGCTCCCTGCTGGGAATCGGCGCGGACGGCAAGTCGCCGGTCGGACTGACGCTGAATGTCGGCGACGGAACGATCGAAGGCATCGAGTTCGAAGGCGCTCTTTTCCCGGGGTACGGCCTGGAATTCGACGTCACCTATGCGAACACGCAATCGGGTTACGATACGTTCGCGAGCCCCGAGCTCGAGGCGGCTCTCCACGGGGTCGGCTTCCCGTTCACGCCGAAGAACAAATATAGCGTGACGGGGCGCTATCACCTCCCGGTGCCTGAGGATGTCGGCGATATCAGCGTCGCCGCGACTTACTCATACCAAAGCCGTTATGACGTCGGTCTCACCAATATCACGTCGACCTTCCCCTATCTGCCCAGCAGCGGCTTGCTCGATGTTCAGATCGACTGGAACGACCTCTTCGGTCAGACGGTCGATGCGACTGCGTTCATGACGAATGCGACGAATCAGGCTGTCGCCGTCGGCCAGCAAGACTTCTACGCACAGCTCGGCATTATCAGCCGCACATACAGCGAACCGCGAATGTGGGGCGTGCGATTGAAGTATCGTTTCGGCGGCACACAGGCGCCAGAAACGCCTGAACCTGCAGCCTATGTCTCGCCGCCGGTGATCGCTCCAGCCATGCCGAAGAGCTATCTGGTGTTCTTCGACTTCAACAAGTCGGACCTCACCCCGCAGGCCAAGGACATCGTCGATACGGCGGCCAAGAACGCCAGTGCGGCGAAGATCACGCAACTCACCGTTACCGGTCACACCGACACGGTGGGATCGGACGCCTACAACATGCGTCTCAGCCGTCGCCGTGCGGAATCGGTGGCCGCCCAGCTCGAGAGGGACGGCATTCCGTCGTCCGAGATCGCGATCGTGGCCAAGGGCAAGCGCGACCTCTTGGTTCCGACCGGCGACGGCGTGCGCGAACCGCAAAACAGGCGGGTGCAGATCGTCTACGGGCAGCCAGTGTCCTGACGGACGCCGGCCGCGCGCCTACCGGAGCGGTGCCAGGGATGAGCCGGCGGGAATTCGCCCAGCTGAGTTGGGGCGTCTTATTCCTGTCGGCCATCTTGGCGTGTGCGGCTGGCTCGCGGCATTCGGGCTTGTCCCACCCGCGCCATAGGATCGCTCCGACATTCGCGCGGCTTCTCCACGCCGTTGTTTTTTCACCGTAACAAGGAAGTTGAATAGAAATGGAAAAGTTCGAAGGTCGCGATGCGGTGGTCACCGGCGCCGCTAATGGCATTGGCTATGCCCTGGCAGACCGCTCGCCGAAATAACGATACAAGGTATCCGCGCGCGGGCTCTCCACGTTTTCCCGCATCCTGAATGGCTCGCCGCCATTGGGGACCGTATGGAAAACATCCTTGCCGGCCGTCCAGTGGGCGATGAACTAGCCTCAGTCCTCGCTTCGGTATTGGGCAGCTAATCGGGAACTGCGACGCTGGAGTCGGTCGTTAGATCCAACAGCTAAGAGTCAACTGTCGGTGGCTTCGCGCCCCGCAGCCACCGACATCGACAATTCGGCATCGACTTTGTCTGTATGATTATGGCCTTCCGGGCCAAGCCGGTTTATCCACCCGCGGATAGTTTCCAGGGAACAATCTTGATCGATTTTGTTGAAAAAGTCTGAGTTGCTGACGGCGTGAAGTCCTGATTCA